>DASXTY010000469.1:0-6199 GCA_036505155.1 Polyangiaceae bacterium
GGGCTCATCGCTGCAACGCCGCTGGTGCGTCTGGCTCGAGTCGCTCCCCCAGGCGACGCCTGCGTTTGGGCCAAAGTGGAGTTTTCTAATCCCGCGGGTAGCGTAAAAGATCGACCGGCGCTGGCCATGATCCGGGTCGCCGAAAGCCAGGGCGCGCTCAAACCCGGCGACAGCATCATCGAAGCGACCAGCGGCAACACCGGGATTAGCCTCGCCATGATTGCCGCGGTGCGGGGCTACCGGTGCGTGCTGGTCATGCCCGAAGACATGAGCATGGAGCGCCGGTACATACTGCGGGCGTACGGCGCCGAAATCGAGCTTACGCCCGCGCAACAGGGAATGGCGGGAGCCGTGAATCGCGCCCGGCAGCTGCTCGCCGAGCAACCGTCCGCCTTCATGCCGAGTCAATTCGAAAACCCCGCAAACCCCGCCTGTCACGAACACGGCACCGCGCTCGAAATCCTGGAGCAAACCGGTAACCAAATCGCTGCCTTCGTTGCCGGCGTCGGAACCGGAGGCACCGTTACCGGCGTCGGCCGAGTGCTGCGCGAACGCTTTGGCGCGTCGGTCAAAATCGTCGCCGTCGAGCCCGCCTCCAGCGCCGTCATCAGCGGAAAGTCGCCGGGGATGCACGGCATCCAAGGGCTTGGCGCGGGCTTCGTCCCCGAGATCCTGGACCGCGCGGTCCTCGATCGAGTGGTCGAGGTGTCCGACGTTGCGGCAGAACGCATGGCGCGGCGCCTGGCGCGCGAAGAGGGCCTCCTGGTCGGACCTTCGTCGGGCGCAAACGTCCACGCAGCCTGCGCGCTTGCCGCCGAGCTCAAGAGCGGTAACGTGGTCACCATCCTATGCGATTCGGGCGAGCGGTACTTGTTTTAGGATTGGGTTGCCTCCCCCCAGAGGTGCTCGGGCTCGTGCTCGCCGTGCTCGGGCGCTCGCCTCGTGGACCAGCGCGAATGTCTCATTGTGAGATGTGCGCGCCCTGCGCGCGGCTTGCGCGCGAGGCCCCTGCGCGCCTCTGCCCCCTCCAAGCGTCCGGCTTGCGCCGGACGCGGAGGGGAACCGCTTCGGCCGCGGTGGCTGTGGCGGCGGCAGGTGCAGCGGCGGCAGCGAGCGACGAATTGATCATTTCCGACGACTCGATGACGGCGAATGGCATCTCTCGACGCTGGGGCGAGACGGCGCCTCTATCGAACTGCCGGCGCTCGGCGGTTCGATAACACTCGAAGACGCCTACGCCAACGCCCTCTTCGACGAGGGACGCTGAAGTTGTGAGGATATTGGTCTCGTGAAGCGCTCCAGCCCCGTAAACGTGCCCCGGCGGCGGTGGCAGGAGCGGCGGCAGCAGCGGCAACGGTGACAGCACCGGCGGCTGAGGCAGCATCGGTAGCGGTGCCCGTGGCACAGATCAAGAGGCGCGCCGTATGACTCAAGCAAAAGATTGCATCCTCTGTAAGATCCTGGCAGGCGAGGCGGAGGGCAGTTTTGTTTATCGAGACCGCGTCTGCGCGGCATTTATGGACATTCAGCCGGTTAATCCCGGTCATGTGGTCGTTATTCCCATTCGGCATGCGGCTTATCTTGCGATCTGAAGGGGGATGAAGGCGCACAGATTTTTCGCGTGGCGCTTGGCGAAGGCGACGCGGGCCAAAGCGGCGGCATCGCCGCTCACAAAACACCTCCGTAACCCACTACTCGCAATAGTACTCGATCCTGCTCTACCCGCAGGCCGGAGTCGCGCAGCTTGGACTCTCCGCCGTCGAGCTCTGCAATCAGCACGGGAACGTCTTCTGGCCACCAGTCCATCTCGCCTGGCGCGGCGTCTTCGAGTGCTTGCCACGCTGCACCGAGGCCGGGCGCCGCCTCTTCCGCTAACGCGCTGAAAACGTCCGCACCGAGGGGCACGCTGGTGGCCTTCGGGCGGTACGGCGGGATGGGATGGAAACTGCGGCCTTCTGATACCCGCGCGCTGCGACCGTCTGCTATACGGGTGAAAAAGTAAGCCCTATGACCCGGCACCGAAATGAGAGCACCGATGAGATCGCGCGCGCATCGATTGGTCACGATAAGCTCGCCGCTCGGATCCCGAGTGATGCTGACGCCGCCGCCGAGGGCAATGAATCCGTCTTCACGCACCAGCGCTGCCTGCCAAGGTTTTGTCCGCAGGCGTTCGAGCCGCAGTCCGCTGCGGTCGATGGTGAGCACGCGATCCGGGTTATCGCTTTCCGGTGCCGCCGACTCGAGCACGCTTCCGGCTTCGCTTGACCACACGGTCAAGTCCTGCGACGCGGGTGTGTAGAGGGCTCGAAAACGCGTGATCGCGGCGGTGGCCATGCCAGCGCCGGACTCGGCAAGGGCCAAGCGTCGCGCGCGTCCGTGGATGCCCTTGGCCGCAACGGCGAGCAGCACGATGACAGCTATCATCGCCGCCGCATAAACGGGTAGAAGCACCAGTGCGCGCTGCGGTGTGCCCCTGCGCGAAGCGCGGTAGAAATTGATGGGCCCCGCCACGATTGCGTACAGAATCAAGAGCAGCGCGGCGACCCCGATGGTCCAGCGCGAACCGCGGTTGGGATCGAGAAGCTGCCGCAACTCGCTCCCGCCGGTCGGGCGGGAGCTCTGGGCGTGACGAAAAGCAATGAAGCGCCACCGTTCTCCCGCATGCCGCACCAGATCAACCAGCTTGAGGCGCGCCCATTCGTCGCCAAGCACGGCCGGGTCGGTTGCATCAAATCCCAGAAGGTGCACCTCGCCGAGCCCGTAACTGGCCAGAGCTCCCCAGGGGCTCGCGCGCAAGTTGTAGCCGACGAAGCCCAAGAGTCGCTCTGCAACCGGGGCCGAAGGGCTTATCGTCTTTCGCTGTGGCCTCCACGGATCTGTTCCGGGCGATCCAATCCCGGATGCGTCTCCCGGAACAAGAAACGTGGAAGGGTCGAGCAGGGCAGCGCTCGGCTCCGCTCGGTGTGCTCTGCCCCCCAGTAGTGCCCCCAAGATAGGTCCGCTCAAATCCTCCGGTCGGTTTACCGTCACCGCGAGTGTCCCACCCGCAAGCAGCCATTTTCCCAAGGCGTCGAGCTGCACGGCGGAGAGCCGCGCGAGGTCCTCGCTTCGACCGAGCACCAACGTTGCTCGTGCATAGCCCGCCGCCCGTTCCGGCAGCACGGGGTCGCCTGTGGTTGCGTAAAATAGCGGATTTTGCACCGCCAGCGTGAGAGGCGGGCCGCCCGCATAGGGAGGAGCTCCATACGAGGGACCGGAAGGAGCCGCGTATCCCGGTGAGATGTGTGGGCCCTTGCCGGACATGACCGCGCCCGGCACCGGCGCCCCGCGCAGCGCGCTAGCGACTCTGCTCGGCACAGTGAGGTCGAACAATAAGACATCGCCGGCTCGCGCCTCGGCCACCGCCGCTTCTGCCAAAAGGCGGTGGGCGTCATCGACAGCTTGCACCAAGAGCGACGAAGAGATAGCGCCAAAGGCAGCTCCGGGCGCTGGCAGCTCCAGCATCAGCCGCGCCTTGGGAGCTGCGGAAAACGGCGCACGGCTCACAATTCGGCGCCCTCCGACATAGTCGGTCGCACCGCTCAACTCAACGTCGCCCTCGACGGGTCGGTCGCCACGGTTCTCGATCCGCACCGAGACGCTCATCCAGCCCCCGCTTGGCGGTGCGCCCAGCCCAAGCGTCGGTGTGGCTTCCAGAATCAAGTTTCGTAACGCCTGCGCGTGCGCTTCATCGGCTGCCGCAGCCGACGTCGACAGCATTGCTAGGACCACCAGCACGCTGGCGCGGCGCAAGAGACCCCCAATTACATGTTGCTGTTTCGAATAGAGCGCGAGGCAGAACATCGTGTTTTGGTCGGACTGGCCTCGCGAATCTCCCCGGACGCTCCCTTACACTACTCTATGATCGAAGCAGGCAACATCTTCCTCCATGCGAGCCGCACGTCATAGAGCTTGCTTCGGCGCCGCGGCGATCTAAGCTTCGCCCCTCATGAACCGCTCTTTTGACATACCCAATGCGACGCCCCTGGAGCGCCAGCAAGGGCAAACGTTCCCATCCCTGGTGGCGCTGATGCAGCGCTTGCTGGCTCCCGACGGCTGTCCCTGGGATCGGGAACAGGATTACGCATCCTTACGGCGGTATGTGCTGGAAGAGGCGTGTGAAGTGATCGACGCCATCGACGAAGAGGACGCGGAAAAGCTGCGAGAAGAGCTGGGCGATCTGGCGCTGCAGGTGGTGTTCCTCTCCGAGCTCGCCCGCGCCGACGGGCGCTTCGGGCCCGACGATGTGATCCGGAGCGTGATCGAGAAACTGGTGCGCCGCCATCCGCACATTTTCGCGGATGTGAAAGTGTCGGGCACCGAAGAAGTGCTGCGCAACTGGGAGACCATCAAAGCGAATGAGAAGCGCGAGCGGCCGCTCCTGGACGGCGTGCCGCGCTCGCTGCCCGGTCTTTTGCGGGCGCAGCGCATGGGCGACAAAGTGAGCCGCGTGGGGTTCGACTGGCCCGATGGGCGCGGCGCGCGCGACAAGGTGGCAGAAGAGCTGCGCGAGCTCGATCAGGCGCTCGCCCAGGGGGAACGCGTCGAGATCGAGCACGAGCTCGGCGACCTCTTGTTTGCACTGGTGAATCTTGCCCGCCACTCTGGGGTCGATGCGGAAATGGCGCTCAGAAAAACCGCAGACCGCTTTGCTCAGCGCTTTGGCCACGTCGAACGCAGGGTGAAAGAGGTGCACGGAGGATGGCCGCTCGGCGAAGACGGCAAAGCCGCGCCGGGCGTACCATTGAGCGAGCTCGACCAATATTGGGAGCAAGCCAAGAGGACCAAGTCTGGTATCGACCCGTGACCAGCGCTGCGTTGCCCGTCGTCAATCCAAGCGAGCCCCTGCGCGGAGCGGCGCTTCGCGGCGCGCATCCGGTCGCGTGGCTGCTCGAGGACTGGCAAGCGCTCATGGAAGAGCTCGATCAGCCGCCTTTTCGCGCGCAGCAGATCTTTCGATGGGTTCAGTTGCGCGGCGTTTTGGATCCGCAGGCAATGACGAACCTGGACCTGGGCCTTCGCGCCCGGCTGGGCGAGCTCGACTGGAGCGCTCCCGCCCGCGTCGAATCGGTAAAACAAGCTTCCGATGGAACGCAAAAATTGCTGCTCGCGCTACCGGCGGGAGGACGGGTCGAATGTGTGCTCATTCCCATGACCCGCGCGACTGAAGACGCCGATGCAGCCGCTGCGGAGGATGACCCGGAGGGAGCGCAACCGGTTGGGGAGCGCTCCGGCGCAGAGCGGGTGACGTTGTGCGTGTCGACGCAATACGGTTGTGCGATGGGTTGCACCTTTTGCGCCAGCGGCCAGGCGGGGCTTTTGCGCGGGCTCGGAGCAGCCGAAGTGGTCTGGCAAGTGCAGCTAGCAAAGCAGGCCCTTTTACCCGGACACGAGCTCCGCAATCTCGTCTTTATGGGTATGGGAGAGCCGCTGCACCGCTACGACGAAACCGCGCGTGCTCTGAGGCTCCTCACCCATCCCGATGGCCTGTCGATAAGTCCGCGTCGCATCACGGTCAGCACGGTGGGTCTAGTTCCTGGAATCCGTCGCCTGGGCGAAGACTTCGGCGGAAAGGTGGGCCTGGCGGTTTCCCTGCACGCGCCGGAGAACGCCACGCGCGATCGCATCGTGCCCATCAATCGCCGCTACCCCTTGGAGCAGCTGATCGCCGCGCTCGAAAACTATCCGCTACCGCGCCGCCGGCGCATCACCATCGAATACACACTCATTGCCGGAGTCAACGACCGGCGCGACCAGGCGCAAGCGTTGGCCCGCTTGCTCCAACCACTGCGCGTCAAGGTCAACTTGATCCCGATGAATCCCATTTCGGGGTCCTCCTTGAGCGCACCCCCGGAGGCGCAGGTCGAAGCGTTCCGCGCGGAGCTTGCGCGCGCTAGAGTGAGCTGCTCCGTGCGTCGCCGTAGGGGAGACGATGTCGCTGCCGCGTGCGGGCAGCTCGCTCTGGAGCCAAGTATCTGAGCTACAGCATTAGCGGTAACGTCCGGTTACCCGTTTAGCTCGCGCCCGTCCCCGCCGCCTTCCGCACTGCCACTCCGTAGAGCACCGCCGCGAGCAGCGCAAAGGGTAACAAGCTCAAAAGATCCGCTCGCGGGCCTTCGAAAAACGGATTGTGCGCTTTGGCCCACGTGTCGATCTTCGC
>DASXTY010000470.1:0-1796 GCA_036505155.1 Polyangiaceae bacterium
GGCCGCGCAGAGCATCGCGCGCGCCGGCAGGCAGCGCGCTAAGACGCACGGAATATGCGGGGCCGACGCCTCGAGCGACCCACACGTCAGCTGGATATTCTTCACCGCGTCGGCCAAGGCGCCGATGCCGGCCTTGGCTACGGCGCATGGCGTCCCCTTTTGGAAAAGCGGGAAATCACGCATCCGCCCTCGCTGCAGCAAGGGCACGGCCCCAGTTGCGCGCCACGAGGGCGAGGTCATCCCGCTGGACGGCGTCGGCGCGCTCGAGCCGCTCCCATGACTCACGGTCGATGTGCCGCTTAATACACGCATGGATCCGACGTTGCAGCTCCTCCGGTTCGAGGGCATCGAGCTCGGCGGCCATATCACCAAATTTAGACAGGTACCCATTTGCCCGCGAGTCCGTCTGCTTGACCGGCACGTGCACAAGACCGAAGCGCTTGAAATCCTCGAGTAGCAGCCCGGCACGCTCCCAATCGAACCGGGCGCCGAAGCGTTCGAGCTTGCGTTGACTGTTCTGTTCCAGGCAAAGCCCGGACGGATCGTGGTCGCCAAAATAGTAGATCGCGACCTGCTGTCCGCGCTCGTTGTAGCCCTTGATGTCTTCTGACCATTCGTACTCGAAGCTTTCGGAATTGAAGCCACGGATGACGTATAGGGGCACACCATAGTCATCGACGGCTTCAGCGAAGATGCCCTCGAGCGCCTGTTTTTCGCACGCAACCATGGGCACGGTTGGCTGATGGTTCCAGAAGTCTGAGCGGAATTGTTGCGCGGTGGCTTCGAGAATATCGCTCACGCCGTCCCATGACGGGCTCTCCGGCGAGCTCCCAGAGGTCGGAAAGCGTCCCGAAGCTCAGCTCAAGCAAGTCGTCGTCGATTGCCGCCGCAAGCTTTGGAGCGGCCTCGCGTAGCTGGTGCAGCTGCTTGGCGAAGAAGGCGTCAACCCGAATGCCGTAGGGGGTGCGGGTGCCGGCTGCTGCCGTCATTCGGCGCGCTACGCGGGGTCCTCGTCCGGCAACTCGTAGCGGGACGGCTCGGTGCTCCGCCGTCGGCAATCGCCGTCCCCAGTTGGGAACATTCTGAGCCGCTCCAGCTTGGCGTACAGAATGAAACTCCACCCACACACGTCAAAAAGCTCCTGCTGAATCTCGCCGAGCAGCTCCCTCGCGGGCGCGAGAAGCTCTGGTCTTGATACGCCTCCCGCCCAGCCTCGAGGCGGGCCAGGACGGCGCTGGCAAACGCAGGCCAACCAGTAAGCGGGTCGCTAGCATACGTGGGTCCACTGGAGCCGGCGGCGTTCATCCGTAATCTTCCCATCCCATCAGGCGAGCCATCGCTGCACGACTGCCCCTGGACGCGGCGGCAAGGTCATTGCCGCGCTTGCGCTCGATTTCGCGAATCATCTTCTTTCGGTGTTCGGCCATTTCGTCAACTGGCTTTAGCGGTCGAGTCGCCTCGCAGGGAGCACTTGAAAGCGCGACGCTGCCGGCCAGGACCATCGCACTCACTCGATCGCAGTGCCCCGCTGCCGTGCGCGGTAGCTCGATGCGCTCGCCACCCGACGTCAGGATGCCGCGGACGCTCCGAAGTTCGCGGATCAAGTCTGGGTCAGCCGGAATGCGAAACGCTCCTTCGAGCATTGCAAGTCGCACGGCCTTGAAGCGAGCAAGCTTGGAATGCTCAGAGTTGCCAGCTGTCCAGGGGATCACCTCGAGTCGCAGCTCAGCACCCCGGGCGATCTCCGCAAAGCTATAACCCTCGAATTGGTCAGTGTAGGCGTGGTCAGTCTCGTA
>DASXTY010000471.1:0-3388 GCA_036505155.1 Polyangiaceae bacterium
CGGGCTGGCTCGCTCAGGTGGGTATCGTCTTTTACAAGGATTTGCTGATCGAGCTCAAGAGCGGTGAAGTGGTAACCACCAGCGCTTTCTTCGCGGTGCTGGTCTCGGTGGTGGCCTCCTTCGCCTTCTATGGCGGTCCGGAAACGCGTCGACTGGTGGCTTCGGGAGTACTGTGGCTGACCATCGCCTTTTCGGCGGTACTCAGTCTGGGACGGAGCTGGCAGCGCGAACGTCAGGAAAACGCCTTGGACGGCCTGCTGGCTGCCCCGGTGCAAAGGAGCGCCATCTTTGTCGGCAAGGCGCTGGGCATCACGCTGTTCTTGTTCGCAGTACAGGTCGTCTTGGTGCCCGTAACCGCGCTATTGCTAGCGCTCGATTTGGCGGAAGTCGGGCCCGGTCTCGGGCTCATCGCGTTGGCGGCAACCCCCGGAATCGCAGCGACTGGCACGCTGTTCGGCGCGATGACGGTTCGCACGCGCACGCGGGACTTATTGCTCGCCATCGTACTGTTTCCATTGCTCTCACCCACCCTATTGACAGCGGTCGCGGCCACGCGGGAGCTCTTGGGCGGCGCCGCAGTGTCCGAGCTCGGCGATTACTTCAAGCTGATCGGAGTGTTTGACGTGGTTTTCGTGGCAGGGGGACTCGGGTTGTTCGGCACTCTCATTGAACGCTAATACTTACCCTATGCAAGTCGCCTTCTACGGAGGCAGCTTCAATCCCCCTCACGTGGCCCACGTGCTGGCGGTCGTGTACTTGTTATCGGCGCAGGGATTCCAGCGTGTGCTGGTGGTGCCGGTTTTCGAGCACGCCTTCGAAAAGCCTCTAGCGGGGTTCGAGCATCGCGTCCGAATGTGCGAGCTGGCGATGGGATGGCTGCCCGGGGTCCAGGTTTCAGCGGTCGAAGCGGAGCTCGAGAGGCCCACTCGAACTTTGCACACGCTCGAACACCTGTCGCGCCAGCATCCGGACTGGGCACTCAGGCTGGTGGTGGGGGCGGATCAGCTGCCGGAACTGCACCGATGGCACCAGGTGGACGCGATCGAGGCCATGGCACCGATTCTGGTGCTCGGGCGGGCCAGCGTCGACCGCCCGGAGGCACCCCCCGCTTTACTTCCCAACGTGTCTTCGACGCACGTGCGAGAGTTGTTGCTCAGCCGCGGACAGGCCGAGGCGGACAGCGAGCTGGGACGGCTGGTTCCGCAAAACGTGCTCCGATACATCGACCAGCACGGCCTTTACCGTTAGCGCGGAGCCTTCGCCTCCGGCCGCTTCGCGGCCGCCTTAGAGCGGTTTTCCTTTCTTGTGTTTGATCGGTTCGAAAACCGCTCTAATTTATCCACATGGATCTGCGAACGCGAACTTCGCTGTTCTGTGGCGCGCTCGCCCTGGCCATCGCGGTTTCGATCCTGCTTCGCGGTCGGGCCCGCCGGCCACAGATTTTCTTTGCTGCGTTCGCAGCCGACGTTGGCCTCTGGTATTTGGCCCAGTGGCTCTACCACATCATGCGCGCTGATGTGTGGGTTCGCTTCACAGCCGTGCTGGCGGTGCTGCTTCCGGCGGTCGCCCTAGGGCTGTTCGAAGCCATCGTGCCGGAGCCCGATCGGCGCTCCACGTTGCCGCGCATTTCATGGATCTTGACGGTGCCGATGCTGATTCTGGTCCTATCCCCACCCCACCGTCACGCCTGGGCACGGGTGGTGGTTTTCCTGTACGTGTTCGGGTTGATTGCCGGTGGCTTGTGGATGCTCGCCTTGCGAGGGGAGCGCAGCGGCTCGCGCGCGATTCAGAGACGGGTAAGGTTTCTGGTGCTGATCGGCACGCTCGCCGTCGCCTTCAGCTTGGCAGACTTCATGTGGTTCATCGGCGCTCCGCTGCCCCCGGTTGGCGCGGTGCTCAGCATTGTGTTTCTCTTTATGCTGTCCGAGTCGTTGACCCGTCAACGTTTGATCGACTTATACGATCTTTTGGGACAGCTGCTGGTATCAACGGCCCTTGCCTTCTGTCTCGCCGGCATCTTTTACGTGTTCGTGGTGTTGTACGGCGGATTCAATACCATGTATCTGGGCGCGATCCTGGCTGCCATCGTAATTCTGGTGTTGCTCGAACCTTTGCGCGAAAAAGTGGAAAGCTACACTCACAAAGTATTCTTTCGCGAAAGGGTGGACCTGGATCGAGCGGTGAGCCGGGCCATCTCTCAGCTCACGCATGTGCTGGCACTGGATGAGATGGCACAGGTCGTGATTCCGGCGCTGGAGTCGTCGCATCGAGCCACCGGGGCGGCGCTTTATCTGCGCGACCCGGGAAGCGCTGACTTCGCGCTGAGCCAGTCTTTCGGCCCGGTCGCGCCGCAACGCATCGATGCGGCCACGGCGCGCCCGTTGATCGAACGCCTGTCGGCCGTCTCTTCCGTATCGCTGGAAGAGGTGAGCCACGAGGTGGCGGAACGAAAGCGCGGCGGCGGGACACGAGAAGCCGAATCCGACGAAACTCTACTGGCTGCGGCCAAGGCGCTGGGGCCGTTCAGCCAGGGTGTTTGCCTCAGCATTCACGCTGAAAAACAGCAACTTCTAGGCGTTCTCATCGTCGTGGACGACCGGGTCCGCGACGCATTTTCGCCGGACGAGGTGGCGCTTTTGGAGTCGTTGGCGGTGCAGATGGCGGCGGTGGTAGAAAACTCTCGCCAGTATCGGCGCATGCAAGAGCGCGATCGTCTTGCCATGCTGGGGCAGCTGGCCGCCGGTCTGGCCCACGAAGTAAAAAACCCGCTGGGCGCGATAAAAGGTGCCGCGCAGCTTTTGGCGGATCCGGCCGACGGCGCCAAGCTCAGTTCGTCCGAACGAGAGTTCGTTGAAATCATTCTGGAGGAGGTCGATCGACTGGACGGCGTGGTGGGCTCGGTGCTGGATTACGCGCGCCCTTCGAAGGGTAACCCCGGCGCGGTCGACGCAAACGAGGTGGTGAGAAGTACGCTGCGTGTCATGGCTTCGGACCCCGGTAGCGGTTGCACCTTTCACACCGAGCTCGATAGCAATCTGCCGCCGGTGCGCGCCGATGCCGAGCAGCTTCGTCAGGTGCTGATGAACCTGGTAAAGAACGCCATCCAAGCCATGAACGGCGAAGGCCAGGTCACGCTGGTCACCGGTGTCCGACCGCCCACCGCCAACGCAGGCAGTGAAAACATTCCTGGCACCATAGAAATTGCGGTACGCGACGCGGGCCCCGGTATCGGTCCGCAGGTGCTAAAAAACTTGTTTACGCCTTTTTTTACTACCCGCCACAAGGGCACCGGGTTGGGCTTGGCGATCAGCCGGCGCATCGTCGAAGAAATGGGTGGACACATCGACGTCATCTCTAATGCCGGAACCGGTTCGACGTTCAGCGTTGT
>DASXTY010000472.1:0-8744 GCA_036505155.1 Polyangiaceae bacterium
GTGACCACGATTTTCAAAAATACCATCCTTGCCTTCAGCCGAACAGCATCAGGGGATGAGCCTCCCGTGCGAACAATCTCCGGGGTTTCCACTGGTCTGTATGGCCCCGGAGGGATCGCCGTGGACACTGTGAATGACGAAATCGTCGTTTCCAACTGGTACAGGGTAGATGACCCCAGAAATAACAGCGTGCTTGTGTTTGCCAGAACCAGTTCAGGGGACGTGGCTCCTTTGCGGAGCGTCTCCGGGCCGGCGACAGGTCTGAAAGGACCAGGCGGGATTGCTATGGACCCCGCAAACAACGAGATCGCGGTGACGAACTATAGGATTAACTCCGTCAGCGTGTTCAGCCGAATGGCCTCGGGTGATGTTGCTCCTCTGCGGAGCATCTCTGGGGCCTCGACCGGACTTGTCGTGCCACAGGGAATTGCCGTGGACACAGTAAACGATGAGATCGTGGTGGCGAACCTGGGGGATGATTCCATAAGCGTGTACACACGCGCGGTCTCACCGGGAATGGCCCTGTTGCGAAGAATCTCCGGCCCTGTCACTGGCCTGAATGGGCTAGGTGGGGTTGCGCTGGACACCACGAACCACGAGATCGTTGTAGCGAACTGGGGGAATGACGCCGAAAATGGATTCATCAGTGTATTCGGGCGTACGGAATCGGGGGATGTGGCCCCGTTGCGGAGAATTTCTGGAACGTCCACAGGCCTAGATTTACCACGGGGGATTGCCGTGGATACGGTGAACAATGAGATCCTGGTGGCTGATTGGGGAAATAACTCAGTCACGGTGTTTAGTCGGACCGCTTCAGGAAACGTTGCCCCGCTGCGGACAGTCAGGGGATCCTCCTTGGGCCTCAATTACCCGAGCGGTATATCCGTGGACACCGTGAACAACGAGATCGCCGTGACCGACGATTGGGCCTCTTTGGTCATTGTGTTTCCTCGTCGAGCGTCCGGTGATGTGGCGCCGTTACGGACGATCGCTGGCGACTCGACGGGCTTAATCGACCCAGAAGGGATCGTTGTAGACACAGTGAATGACGAGATTCTCGTGACGAACTGGGAGTCCATCAGGATGTTTGCGCGAACGGCGTCAGGGAACGCGGCCCCAGTGCGCACGATCCCCGGGCCTTCGTTAGGCCTCAGTGTACCATTCGGTCTCGCGGTGACATGGTGAACCCCAAGGATGGTCACAGCAATTCGGCGATGGTCGCATCCGAAAGGAGCCATTGACTCGGCGGAATGAACCAACGGGTGCCGTCGCGCGCGATGCGGCCTCGCTCGAGCAGGCGAGCTAGCGCGAGCTCGCGGCTACGCGGCCAAGGCTCAACTTCGAGCTCCGATGCAACGGCCTCGATGTCGAGGCCTTGCTTCAACCGCAAGCCGAGCAGGATTTTCTCTCGCAGGGCCGTCTGCGCGTCAATCGGCTCGATCGCCGCAAGCAGCGAATCCGGCCCCGTGCGCTCGAGGTCCTCCAAGCGCCAGCGGTCACGTGACTCGAGGTAACGCGGGACGGACGGCGTGTTGCGATAGCGAGTGCGCGCAACGGTTCCCCACGCACCTGCGCCCAGGCCGAGGTAATCGCGCCCCGTCCAGTAGCCGAGATTGTGCTCTGCCACGTGGCCCGACCGCGCGTAGTTACTGATTTCGTAATGGTCGAATCCCACACCGGTGAGCGCTTCGTCCAAAGCGAGAAACGACTCAGCTACGGACTCTTCGGTTGCGAGCGGCAGTCGCCCCTGACGAGCCAGAGCTCCGAACTGTGTGTTGGGCTCGATGGTGAGCGCGTAAGCGCTAAGATGTGTGACTCCGAGCTCTGCGACGCGCAGCGCTTCCGCGCGCGCCTGCGCAGGCGGCTGGCCGGGAAGGCCGAAGATCAAATCCGCCGAAACGCGCAAGTGTGAGTCGAGGGCCTGGCGCACCGCTTGCAGGCCCTGTTCTTGGTCGTGCAGCCGGCCGAGGAAGGTGAGTTGTCCGGCATCCAGGCTTTGCACACCGATGCTCAAACGGTTCGCGCCCAGCGCTGCCCATTGTTCCACCCGCTCCGGATCGAGGCTGGTCGGGTTGCACTCGACGGTCACCTCGGCATGGACGCTGCCGCTGGAAAAAGCGCCGAGTATGGCGGCCAGCACTCGCCCGAGCTCCGCGGGTTGCCAGAGTGACGGCGTCCCACCGCCGAAGAATACGCTGCGCAACTGCCGATGCGCCTGGGGAGGCGCCCGCCGCTCGAGCTCTGCAATCACGCAGTCAGCGTATGCTCGGTGCGGGATGTCGCGCCGCTCCGAGGCGACGCTGAGAAAATCGCAATAGGGGCACTTCTTGAGACACCAAGGGAAATGGACGTAGACGCCGATCGCGCCATTCGGCGATGTGCCATTGGTCATTGCAGCACCGAGCTTAGCGCGGCCGTTTTTCCCTTCAAAGCGACAGGCTCGCGTCTGGACTCTGTGCGTTTACCCATTTCGCAGTAAACTCCACCACATCATGCCCGAATGGACCTCCGTGGCTGTGCAGTATTCGCTGCCCACTTCGCTCCCCGAGTGGGAGCTGCCGGAGGTGCCCGTGCCCGAGTCTCCCGAGCACGACGAGATGTCCGATCGCTTGCGTAGCGTGCTCGTCGCATGGCTAACCCGCACAGGACGCGCTGGAGCCATTCGTCGCAACTTGGCAATTCGGTGGGATCGGGACCACCCGCGGGTCGGTGTGGACCCAGATGTGTGTTGGGTGAACCCAATCCCGCCGGGATTCGAGGAAGGTGAGCTCGACAGCCTCCGACTATGGCTCCCTTTTCAGTTGGTGCCACCGCTCGCCATAGAAATCGTGAGCCGAAGCCATCCGTACAAGGACTACGGCCGCGTTCAAGACAAATACGCCGCGGTGGGGGTCCAGGAACTCTGGGTGTACGATCCGCGCCGTTTTGGGCCGAAGGCGCTGGGCGGTCCCGTTTTCTTACAGTTGTGGGCCAGGACCCCGGAAGGCGTGTTGGTGTGCCAGCACCATGCGGATAGTCCGGTTCGCTCGCCGTTGCTCGGGGCGTGGCTCGTCCCGCAACCGGCGGACCACCTCCTCATCGCCGAGCATGCAGACGGTTCATCTCCTTGGTTGAGTCTTGCCGAGCAAGAGCACCAGCGCGCCGAGCGAGAGCACCAGCACGCCGAGCACGAGCGCCAACGCGCGGATGCTCTAGCGGAAAAGCTCACGAAGCTTGGTCGGCACAAGCGGCGCTAGAGTAAAGCCCTGTGACACAGCTACCGTGGTTTCGCGTGCGATATTGCCTCGCGGCGCGACTGGTTACCCTGTTGGCCAGCTCCTGCACCGGCTCGTCGCTCGGGCCGGAAGTCATGCCTTTGAGCGCGCCGTGTGAGAGCTGTCTGTCCGGCGGGGCGGACGGCGGAACCGGGTGCAAAACCGAGCTCGACTCCTGCACCGCCCAGGCGGCTTGTAACGATTACGTGGTCTGCGAGCTTCAAAATGGCTGCTACGCCTCTCCGCCCGACGGCTCCTGTGAGGCCAGGGTCGGCTGCAGCTTCGCGAACGACGCCTCCCCCGAAGCGCGGAACCTGGCGTCCGCTTTCGAGCAATGCGCGCGGACGAGCTGCGCTGCATCCTGTGGATTTCTGCCGCCGTAGACGCGGTTTCGATCCCAGCCGCGCCCCGTGGCGGGTGCCCGGCCGCGTTTCTCCCGGCTTTTGCTGAGGCGAAAAGGCGATGTTATGTTCTAGGGTTGAGAGCCGCTAAAGTTGCGGCAAATCACCGTGTTGGCCCTAGACAGCATCGTCGAGCGCGTCCAAGGCTACCATCCTTCGGCCGACGTCGAGCTCATCCGGCGCGCCTACCGCTATTCGGAGTGGGCCCACCGTTCTCAGACCCGACGCAGCGGAGATCCCTTTTTCGTTCATCCTGCGGGAGTTGCCAGCATCATCGCCGATCTCAAACTGGACACGGCGAGCCTGTGCGCCGGGCTTTTGCACGACGTAGTGGAAGACACGCTGGCGAACCTGGACGACATTCGCGGCGAGTTCGGCGACGAGGTGGCGACCCTGGTCGACGGCGTCACCAAGCTCGGCAAGATCAACTTCACCTCGCGCGAGGATCGGCAGGCGGAGAACTTCAGAAAGATGGTGGTCGCCATGGCGCGCGACCTCCGCGTGCTTCTGATCAAGCTCTGCGACCGGCTGGATAACATGCGATCGCTGGAACACATGCCGGCGGATGCGCAGGAGCGCATCGCGCGTGAAACACTCGACATCTACGCGCCGCTCGCAAATCGTCTGGGCATGCAGCGCATAAAGAACGAATTCGAAGATCTGAGTATGCGCTACCTGTACCCGGACGAATACCGAGAGCTAGTCAGCAAGCTGGACAAGATGCGAAAGGAGCGCGATCGATACATCGAGCAGGTGTCTCGGACCATCCGCGCTCGTCTGGCCGAGCAGGGGTTCGCGGCTGAAGTCAGTGGACGCGCCAAACATCTGTTTTCGATCTTACGCAAAATGCAGGAAAACAAATGCGAGTTCGAGCAAGTATTCGACCTCCTGGCATTCCGCATTTGCGTCGAATCGGTGGCGGACTGTTACGCGGTTCTTGGGGTCATCCACTCCAAATGGACCCCGGTTCCGGGCCATTTCAAGGATTATGTGGCCCTGCCCAAGCCCAACATGTACCAGTCGCTGCACACCACAGTGATTGGTCCGGGCCGGCAGCGGATCGAGATACAGATTCGCACTCACGAAATGGATCGCGTGGCGGAGCATGGCGTGGCTGCGCACTGGAAATACCGGGAGCGCATCTCGGGCGGAGTCGATCCGCAGGATGCGGAGAAGTTCAGCTGGCTGCGCGAGCTCGCCGATTTCCAGCAGAATCTCAAAGATCCAGCCGAGTTTCTCGAATCGGTCAAGATGGATCTATTTCCCGACGAGGTGTACGTGTTCACGCCGAAGGGCGATGTGCGCGTGTTTCCACGGGGCGCCACGCCCATCGATTTCGCATACGCAATTCACTCGGAGGTTGGCCATCACTGCTCCGGGGCAAGGGCCAATGGGCAGATGGTTCCCCTGCGCTACAAGCTGAAAAACGGCGATGTGATGGAGGTGATGACGTCACCATCTCAGCAGCCGAGCAAGGACTGGTTGGATTTCTGCGTGACGACCCGGGCCCGTACCCGTATTCGGGCCTTCCTTCGCACCGAGCAACGGGTAAAGAGCATCAATTTGGGCCGGGAGCTCTTGGAAGGCGCAATGCGCACAGCGGGAATGAGCCTGACCCGTTTTTTGAAGAACGAGCCGGAGGTCCACCGAGTAACCGCCGCGCACAAGGCTCCCACGACGGATGAGCTTTTGCTGTTGATCGGCTACGGCCGCCTGGACGCCGAGGACGTGGTAGCGACCGTGCGCTCCAAACAGCCCGAAGGCAGCGTCCACCCGCCCCCCGAGTTCAAGGCCGGGCGCATCGAGCGGCTGATGCGCAAAATGACGGGGCGCGATCAGGGGGGAATCCGAGTGAGCGGTGTCGACGACGTGCTGGTTCGCTACGCCAAGTGCTGCAATCCGCTCCCCGGCGATGCGATCATCGGATTCATTACCCGGGGGCGCGGTGTGACCATCCACCGCCGCGAGTGCGGGAAAGCCTTCGACACCGATCCAGAGCGCCGCGTCGAAGTCAGCTGGGACAGCGGCGCTCGAGTCAACCGCTCGGTCCAGCTTCGGGTCACCACCGCCAACAGTCCCGGCATTCTGGCCACGGTAAGCCAAACCTTCAGCGCGCAAAGCATCAATATCAGCGAAGCAAACTGCCGAGCCGACGACGATGGCCGCGCTCGCAACGTCTTCACATTCCAGGTTTCCGACTTGAGTCAGCTCAAGACCGTGATGCGCGCTCTTTCCAAGCTCGACGGCGTCGTCGAAGTTGCGCGGGTCTGACCGAGAAATCTGCTCCGCGTGCCCCCAGACATCCCCCACCCGTTCTCCACCGCCGAATCGGGTTCTTTCGCTCGGGAAACGCTGGCAGTCCGCATACCTTCCATATTGCGGACCACCTTTGCGGAGCTTGGGCTCCCTTCCCAAGCGCCGGGCTTGGTTCCTCCTGCCGTGCGCCAGTCGTTCCGAGAGCTGGAGCTCGAATTGACCTCGGGGCTGCTTCGAGGGCTTCGAGAACGAGCGCCCGATCGTCACGTTTGGGATTCAGCTTGCGCTCCTCACCTCGGCCGCAGCTGGTTGGACCTTCCCTGGTACTTTGCCGAAGCCTTCTTTTATCGCCGCATTCTGGAAGCCACCGGCTACTTTCAGCGGGGACCACTCGGCGGCGTAGACCCGTTTGCGCGACAAAAGGCCCACGAGCTCGCCCCTGAAGAAGGAGTCCGGCGCGCGGTGGCGATGCTCGCCGCGCTGCCAGAAGGGCGCACCGAGCGGTGTCGCGCACTGATGCTCGGGAGCCTGTGGGGCAATCGGCTGGACCTCAGCCTGAACGTCGCGCGTTTGCTCGGCTCGTTGGTCGGCGACGAGCGAAGCGATCTTTTAGTCGATGACTCCCACGCCGTGGCGGAGCAACTCGAAGCGAGGGACTCGAAGCCCGTCACCATCGTGGCAGATAACGCTGGCACCGAGCTATTGATGGACTTGGCGCTCGGCGACTTCTTGCTCCAGGCGTATTCCATCCCGCGCCTCACCATTCACGTAAAAGCGCATCCCACGTTCGTCTCGGACGCGACCAGCGCCGATCTCGCCGACGCCCTGGCAGCGTTGTCGCGGAGCCTGGAGCCGCGTGCCGGCGCGCTCGCAGACCGGCTGCGTCGGGAGCTCGAGCGGAGCCGGCTCATCGTGGAGGCGCACCCTTTCTACAACACCAGTCTTTTCTTTCCGGAATTGCCAGCCGAGCTCTTACGCGGTTTTGCTCAGTGCGGCCTGGTCATCTTCAAAGGCGACGCAAACTATCGCCGCCTCTGCTCGGATGCGCACTGGGCGACCGAGACGGCGTTCGACCATGTGGTCGGTTTCTTTCCGGCGCCTCTGGTCGCGCTGCGGATCCTCAAGGCCGACGTCATCGTAGGTTTGCCGACGACCGCAGCCAAGGAGCTCTCGGCAGAGGACCCGATGTGGCGGGTCAACGGCCGCCGCGGACTCATCCAAGCCAGGGTGAAGGCCCCAAATCCCGCCGGAGGGTGCTGGGCTGGTGCCGGTTAGCAGAAACCGGGGTGCGGTCGTTTGGGCTCTAGCCCTTGCGTCTGCCCTTTGCACTCTGGGTGTGGGGTTGTGGATTGCGGTCCACCATTCGGCGAAGTCACCCGTGGCGTCCAGCCGGGTGCGAACTTGACGTTGAAGCTTGCGAAGGCAGTTGCTCTCAAGGGCCATGTGCGCTCACGCAGCGTTCCGGCTCCTGACTTCGCGCTCCATCTGGACGGCCCCACGCACAGCGAGAGCTTTCGTTTTGCCAGAGCCGACGGCAGCTACGAGGTTCGGGGATTTGCAACCGGGCCCTTATGTCGCGGCCATTACGTCGGCGCAGGGGTTTGCTGGTCGGAAGATGGAGATCGCCAGTGCCACGACGTGTCCCCCCCTGAGCGAGCGTAGCGAAGCGTAGCGAGCGATTTGGGGGGGAAGCCCGCGTGCAGCGGTCGCGCGCAAGCTCGCGCGCAGGCCCCGCACGCCACCTCGCGCAGTTGCTAGAGAGCGCTATCTGCCGGGGCCGAGCACGAGCGAGCACGACGCGAACCCGGGCGTGGGGGGGCACCTTCTACACCAAACGTCAACTCTACTCGCTCCACCGCTGCCATCACCAACGTGCTACACGTCTCGTTGGTCTGAGGCGGAAGCCTCGTTAGAAACTAGACTTACGCGACGAACGGCTTCTTTACGCGCTCGCGCGAAATGGCGGCCAGGGTTTTTGCGAGGGATTTCGCGTCGACGCTGTTGTCTCCGCGTGAAAAATAACGAGCTATGTCGCCGAGCGAGAGAATGCCGACGACTCGTTCCTGGTTGTCGACCACCGGAAGTCGTCGGATCTGGTAAAGCTGCATCAGCCGCTCGGCGTAATCCAAAGCATCTTCGGGGCGGCAAGTGTACACCGATTTGGACATGGCGTTCTGGGCGGTAGCGCGGGAAAGCGGAATGTCCGTGGTGTACGCGGCCATGCACACGTCCCGGTCGGTGAGCATCCCCTGGAGGTGCCCCTCGGCATCCACGACCGGCACCGAGCCGCAATCGTTGTCCCACATGATCTGCGCGGCGCGGTTCAGCGAGTCGTCTGGAAGACACGTGTAGACGCTTGTCTTCATTAAGTGGGCCACGATCGGAGCGGGCTGCTTCACACCGAGCAAGTCGCGGAGTTTCATGGCTAACCGGTTCGTAGATTCGCGAGCGGGCACTCAGCTTAGCCAAGTTTGGCAAGAGCCGGCAGAGTCTCGTTCCGATTGCCTAAAGATCCGTGCTTTTCTGAGGCTCAGGAGTCGATTGCAGTCTTGCCCACAGCCTAACCGGCCGCCCCGGTTTCCCGCATGACATCGAGGTCAGGATCGTTCCGCACGGTCTTGTGCAAGCGGGTGCACAAGTGAACGGCGAGTCGAAAAACGGTATTCGAGATTCTATGGTTGGATTAAGCTGTGGACGCGGGTTGGCCCACATCTTGCTACTCCACACGCCTATGGTGCAGGCGTGAGACTGCGACGCCGTCTGCGAGCGTCTTGGCTCGGCTGGATCTTGGTGTGGTCTGGGCTGATGCTGGCCGCGGCGGCCACGAAAGCCG
>DASXTY010000473.1:0-2656 GCA_036505155.1 Polyangiaceae bacterium
GCCAGGTCGGCTTCGGACGCCCCAAGAGACTTGGCTCGCGCGATGGCGGAACCAATGCAGCGATCCTCCGCCACCAGGACGTGACGGAGAATGCAGCTCCTGAGCCACACCAAAGCTACACGCCGGCTGCTGGGGTCCAGCTCAAAGGCGCGTCTTAACCTGTCATCGGATATCATGATGGGCTTGAGCCCGCCTTGCTTGAGATCGGCAAGGGTCGTTTCCGTCAGGAAGTTGGCCTGTTGAGCGCGCCTGGATCGGATGAGGCGTGAATATGCCAGGGCGGAGAGCCCAACCACGAGCACGGTGACCAATGCGAACAGCAAGGCCACCGCGCCGCGCCGTCCCTCGGATGGAGCGGTTTCCCAGCCGGGCATCGGACCGCCTTCGGTCTGATAAACGCCTACTCTCTCAAGCTCCAACAGAATCCTTTCCGCCGAGCTCATTTCGGGCTGGCTGAAGCGGAACGTCGATCCGGACGCAGCAGTGAGCTCGGTTAGGGTTGGCGGAGCCTGCTGTCGCCCCACTTCTTCAGCCACCGTCTGCGCTCCCGCCTGCTCTTGTAAAGGAACCAGGCTCCGCGCGCGGGCACTGAGCTCGCGAACCTCAGCGGTATTGAGGCCAAGCTGCAACGCCCGCTCCAGAACTTTTTCGCTGCGAATTGCATCACCGCGTCGGAGCAATACCTCACCGAGATAGCGGAAGATTCTGGGATCGCGACTGTTGGCCTTCCCGGCCGCCACCAGTGCGCTCTGCGCCTCCGGCCACATCCGCGATTGCAAATACATGTGTCCCACAGCGAGCAAAACTTCCGGGTCGCGCTGGTGCCAGGCTTCGGCATGCGCCCCGACCTGGCTCAAGAGCTCGTGGTCTGCGGTGCCCGACAACTGGCCAGCCAGCGCGATGGTAGCCGGGGCATCGGGATTATCCCGCCAGGACTTCAGTAGCTCTTCGAGGCTCCCCATGTCTCTTTCAGCCGCCGGGTGTCCGCCGCCCCGGCCGCCCCGGCTGCCGGCCCGTGGGCCAAAAACCGTGCGTCCGGGGTAAAGTTTCGGCGGCCTGGCGCCACGGCGCGAACTCTAACAAAGTAGTTAGAACAAAGCCCTGGTTTCGACCGCCCTTGATCTAAGTTAGCGTCGCCGAGCGCTGCCGGCGCCGCGTCCGGTGCCGCCAAATCGGCACCCAATTTTCCCCCTGCGAATACACCGAATGTGCGGAGTCTTCGGAATCTACGGCCACCCCGAGGCAGCCAACCTGGCCTATCTCGGCTTGCACGCGTTGCAGCACCGGGGGCAAGAGAGCGCGGGGATTGCAACCAGCGACGGACGACAGCTCAGTTTGCATCGCGGCATGGGGCACGTGATCGACGTGTTTCCGCCGGAGCAGCTGCTGAAGCTCCGCGGGGAGGCGGCCATCGGACACGTGCGTTACTCCACGGCGGGCGGCTCGTTTTTGAAAAATTCGCAGCCGCTTGCAGTCGATTATTCGCGCGGTTCCATTGCGATCGCGCACAACGGAAACCTCACCAATGCCGTGGCGCTCCGGGAAAAGCTGGAGGCACACGGCTCCATTTTCCAGAGCTTTGCAGACACCGAGGTCATCGTGCATTTGGTGGCGCTGAGCGCCCAGAACGCGCCAGAAGATCGAATCGCCGACGCGCTGTCTCAGGTGAAGGGCGCGTATTCGCTCCTGTGCCTGACCAACGACGCAATGATAGCGGTTAGGGACTCGACCGGATTCCGCCCCCTGTGTTTGGGGGTGATGCCGGGAGAAATTCCCGCCCCGGTATTGGCCAGCGAGCCGACCAGCTTCGATCTCATCGGCGCCGAATACGTGCGCGATATCGAGCCAGGCGAGATGGTGATCATCGATCGGCAGGGAATAAGGAGCACACGACCGTTTCCCAGCGCGCCCCGAAAGATGTGTATTTTCGAATACGTTTATTTCGCCCGCCCCGACTCGATCCTGGACGGAATCAGCGTGTACGAGGCGCGCAAGAATCTCGGTCGAGCCCTGGCCATCGAACATCCGGTCGACGCCGACGTGGTGATACCGGTTCCCGATTCCGGAGTGCCCGCCACCATTGGGTATGCGGAGCAATCTCGGATCCCCTTCGAGATGGGGTTGGTTCGGAGTCATTACGTCGGGCGAACGTTCATAGAGCCTCAGCAGAGCATTCGTCACTTCGGTGTTCGCCTGAAGCTAAACCCCATCAGCGATGCGCTGCGCGGGCGGCGCGTGGTGGTCGTGGATGACAGCATCGTTCGCGGAACCACTAGCCGCAAGATCGTAAAGATGCTCCGCGATGCCGGTGCGCGCGAAGTGCACATGCGAATCTCGAGCCCTCCCACACAGTGGCCCTGCTACTACGGAATCGATACACCAACCCGCAGCGAGCTCATCGCCTCCACCCACAGCGTCGAGGAGATAAACCAATACATCACCAGCGATTCGCTGGCTTATCTCAGCCTGGATCGCATGCTCAAAGCCGTCACCGACGCGCGCTCGCAGGCCCCGCAACGCACCCAGCACCACTTACCCATCGTCGAGAAGCCGCCCGCCGGCCGGTCCGGCCAGCCCGAACTTCGCGACAATCAGGCATTTTGCCATGCTTGCTGGACCGGCGATTATCCCATCCCTTTTACCCCGCACCCCGGGC
>DASXTY010000474.1:0-3372 GCA_036505155.1 Polyangiaceae bacterium
TGGGTCGAAACGACGGTGTCGATGGCACGGTCGTGATAGCGAACCTTAAATTCCGTGAATTTTAGCCCGCTCGCAGTTGAAATACACACCACGCGATGGTCGGGCAAAATGGTCCCCCGCGAAACCAGCTTCTCCAGCACCGCGAGTCCCACTGCGGTGTGGGGACAACAATACATGCCGGTGCGATCGGCGCGCGCCGCCGCGTCCGCGAGCTCCTGCTCGCTGGCTTGTTCGACCAGTCCGTCCATTTCTTTAAGGGCCCGCATGGCTCGCGCAGCGCTCACCGGATTGCCGATTTGAATGGCGGTGGCTTGAGTCGGCTTGGCGATCACCGGCTCGACCTGGCTTTTGCCCGCGATCCAAGCGCGGTACAAGGGATTCGCATTTTCCGCTTGAGCCACGGCAAGCCGCGGATATCGCGCAATGATGCCGAGCTCACGCATCATTTTAAAACCGGAATACAGGGCCGCAGCATTTCCCAGATTGCCGCTCGGCAGCACGATCCAATCCGGGACGTGCCAATCGAATTGTTGCACGATTTCCATGGCGACCGTCTTTTGGCCCTCGAGCCGCAGGGGATTCATCGAATTGGCGAGGTAGACGACGCCCTCTTTCGCCAGCTGTTGCACGATCTCCATGCAGCCGTCGAAATCGGTGTCGAGCCCCAGCACCAGCGCTCCGTGCGCCAGGGGTTGCACCAATTGCGCAGTGGAAATTTTCCCGCGCGGCAAGAGCACGACTGCCGGTAGCCCCGCCGCCGCGCCGTACGCTGCCAGCGACGCGCTGGTATCCCCGGTAGAGGCGCACGCGACGGCCTTCACCGTGAGCCCCTCGCTGATCGCCCAGCGCACAACGCTGACCAGCACCGTCATCCCCAGATCCTTGAACGATCCGCTGTGACTGTTGCCGCAGAGCTTCACCCAAAGATCGCCTAAGCCGAGCTGATTACCGTAGCGTTCCGCCCAAAAGAGATTGGTCGCGCCCTCGTACATCGAAACGATGTGCTCATCGGGCACTTCGGGCATCACCCATTCCCGCTTGCCCCACACTCCGGAGCCGTATGGCCAATCGTTTTGCCGATACCTCTCATCGAAGAGCTTCATCCAGGCAGGTCCCGCGCGGCTGCGCAGCGCCTGCGTGTCATGCACTACCTCGAGCAGACCATCGCAGTTGGGGCAGCGATAGATCGGCTTGGTGACGGGCCATGCGCCTTCGCAACCGGAGAAGCACCGAAAGCTCGCCGAATAGCGCATCGCCGCACTATATCTCCGTGGGCCGGCCGCCACGCGAGGCTTTGTGCCGGGGGGGTTAGCCCAGAGTGATTGTGGCGCGCGGTCACATCGTTTATCTCACCGAACCCGTGAGTATGCGAGCCATGCTCGGCGCGCTGGCCGCCGCTTTAGTCTTATCCTGCCCTCTTACCAGCTTCGCTCAATTGGTCCAGGGTGGAAGCATCCAAACTAACGATTACACGGTGGATCTCACCGAGACACCGGTACTGGCAAGCTCGCGCGTCATCGGGCTCGGTGGGGCCTATGTCGCCATCGCCGAAGGCGTCGAGGGCATGTCGCAAAACCCGGCGGCAGCCGCGGCGCGAACGCCGTGGTCTTACGCACATTTCGACCATGACCTCGGAGCAGGGCTGACCTTTCCATCCACCATCTCGCAATCCGACTTCTTCAACACCGGCAAACAGCGCCGCACCAATTTGCCGCCTACCAAGGAGGGCGAATTCGTGTTCTTGGACCTCGCCGGCGCCATTCAGTTGGGGCGCTGGGCGGCGGCGGTCTCCGTCGGGCTCCAGCAATATGGCCTCCAGCGCGCTTCGGGGACTGGCGGCGTGCAGCCGGATTCGTTCCGCGCACAGATCCTGCTCTTGCACGGCATGGGAGCGGCCAATTTTTTTGATGGGCAGCTGATTATTGGAGCCGGCGTGCGATCGACGGTACTGCAGATCGTCAACACCAATGCGCCGCCCGGTGAACAACGAAGCCTTTTTTCGACCGCAGGCCTGGCGCCCGAAGCCGGGGTTTTGGTGCGCCCCAACGAAGAGCCATTCCGAGTGGGCGCCGCCTTTCATTCTGCCATCACCAGCACCGCCGCAGAGGTCAAAAATCCGCCCGACCCGCCGCTTTACCAAAGTACGGATCCCCTCTACTTGCCGAGTCAGGTTACGCTGCCCTGGGACCTGAACGTCGGCGTCGCGGTGCAATTCGGCCCGAGGCCGCTAAACCCCCGCTGGATCGACCCGCATTACCAGCTCGGAGCTGTGCGTCGCGAGGTAAGCGAGAACCAGCAAAGGCGCCTGAGTGAGAGATTGCTCCGCAAGCAGCAAGCCCTCCAATCTCGAAATCCCGGAGCGGCGCAAGCAGCAGCGGACGCCGAGCTCGATTTCGAACAAGCCCTGGATGATGCACGCCTCGAAGCCGCCGAGCGGAATCTCGACCGGCGCCTGCGAGAGCGTTACGCGAGGATGAGCCGGCGGTACGTCCTGGTGAGCACGTCGCTCAGCATCACCGGTCTCTCGAAAAACGCGGTGGGCGTCGAAAGTTTCCTCAATCGCGAGGTGGACCGATCCGGTCTCAGCGTCAACTATTCGCCCCACATCGGAGTGGAAACCGAAGCGATTCCCAATTGGCTCAAAGTCCGCGCCGGCAGCTACATCGAACCGTCGCGCACCGTTTACAACGAGACGCGCTTCCGCGTGCACGGCACGCTGGGGCTCGACTCGAAGGTATTCGGCTGGACGGTTTTTGGGCTGTTCCACGAGTCGACCGAATGGAGAGCCGGCGCTGTGGTCGACCTCGGGTTTTCGGGTAAGCAGCGACAATCACTGAGCTATTTTGCTTGGGCGGTGAGCGTGGGGGTGTGGCGGTGATGTACCGCGTGTCTCTGGTGGACCGTGTTCCCCGAAATCGGCTGAAAATTTGACATTTTCGCTTTCCCCTCCCCCTTTGCCTCCGTGGCGCAAAATTCCCTGCGGCTTGGGCTCGTTCCGGCGGCGCTCTTAGCCGCGCTGCTTGTAGCTTGCTCCAAAAGCAAACCGGCTCCGTCATTGGTTCGAACCGAACCGTGGCCTGCCACTTCCAGGCAGAGCTCGCACGAAACCCGTGACCTCGTCATGCGCTACCGCATTTCTTCCTCCAGTTATGCGGCATTCGAGCTCACCATCGACGGTCAAAAGCTCAGCGGCAAGCTACATGGGGCAAAGGGCGTGTTCGACGTCGACTTGATGCACCTCTCGCGAAGCCGCGGCAAAGTGAAATTCGACCTCGCTTCATTGGAGATCGACGGTCAGAAAAACGCTTCGCACACCGAAGAGGACAGAACCCGAGCTCTGGACTGGTTAGACTTAGGCCGCGGTCGGCTGGA
>DASXTY010000475.1:0-6691 GCA_036505155.1 Polyangiaceae bacterium
TCGCGTGACTCGCTGTCAGGGCGGCAATCACAGCCGGCACCTCGTCCGCCACTTCGTGGGCCAGAAGGCCTCGATCCACGCCCGACCGCTCCGCCCAACGGGCAGCGGCCCGGCCGTGAATGTAGGCGGCAGCGTACGCTGCGCTCACCGGGTCCATCGTGCACCCGAGAGCAGCCAGGATTCCGCTCAGGACATCCCCCGCGCCCGCGGTCGCCAATGCGGCGCTGGCCTCCACATTGATCCAGGGCAACGGCGCGTTGGGCCCAGCTATCAGCGTGCGCGGGCCTTTGAGCAACACGACTGCCCCGGTTAGCTCCACCGCGGTTCCGAGAGCTGCAAACCGGTCGCGCTCCACTTCCTTGGGGTCGATGCCGAGCAGCCGACCGAGCTCGCCCGGGTGAGGCGTGAGCACGATGTGTCCCGGAGCCGTGCGCAGGAGCTGGGCTCGATCTTTGAAATGCGTGATCGCGTCCGCGTCGACCACTTTGAAGCCGTTCCAACGGAGCACCACGTGGTCCACCACCGCGCGCGCAAGCTCATCCAAACCCAAGCCCGGTCCAATCGCCACCACATCGGCGTTTGCCAGCCGCTCGTCGAGCGATGCTTCGATACGGTTTGGATCGATGCGCGCCGTCATTTCCTCGAGCACGCGTTGGTCCAGCGCTGCCGCCGCTTCCGGGAAAGTGCAGATGGTCACCAGACCCGCGCCCGCCCGCAGCGCCCCGCGCGCCAACAAGAGCGCTGCGCCGCTCTTTCCCGCCGAGCCCGCGACCGCCACCACTCTTCCCGCCGAGCCCTTGTGTTCGGCGATCGAGCGAGGAGCAATGAGGCCCATGAGATCTTCGGCCTGGATAACCCCGGCTGCACGGCCCACGCGCTCGCTGATGGATGCGGGCACACCCAGATCGACCACCTCGACGCGCCCGGCGTGCGCCGCGCCGCGCGAGCTCAGTAGGCCCAGTTTGAGATGACCGAAGGTGATGGTGTGGTGCGCCACCACCGCCGCTTTGAGCGGAGAGCCGGTGTTCGCATGCAAGCCGGACGGAATGTCGAGCGCAAATCGACGAACATTGGCTTGATTCAGCGCTTCTACGATTTCGGCCAGAAGCCCCTCGACGTTGCGGTGCAAGCCGGTTCCGAGCAGCGCGTCCACGGCGGCGTCCGCTTCGCTCAGCGCCCTTTCCAGGTCTGCGACTCGGCTGATTTCATCCAGAACCGACACCCGACCGCCGACTCCACGCCAAGCCTCGTAATTGATCCTCGCATCGCCCGCTAGATCGTCGGGGTTGGCGCTCAAGAACACCTGCACGCTGGCGCCGCGCACGCACAGCCGGCGCGCCACCACGAAGCCGTCGCCGCCGTTGTTGCCGGGTCCGCAGATGACCACCACCCGGCGCGACCCGAGCGCCGAGTTTCCGCCCAGCTCGCGCTCGATGATTTCCGCTGCCCCGCGTCCAGCGTTCTCCATGAGCACCAGGCTCGGAACATGGCATTCCTCGGTGATGAGCCGGTCGAGCTCACGAACTTGCTCACGCGAGAGCGCCGCTAACATGGGACTCGATCAGCATAGGCTCTGAGGAGCCGGCTGTCAGCCTCGACGCCCTACTTCGTCACCTCTCCGTTGGCTTCCAGCACCACCACTGCAACCGCAACCTCCGCATCGTGGCTGATGGACACCAGGCGCCGCTCGACGCCAAGGCGCTCCGCAGAATGCCCCGCAGCCCCCAAGAGTTGAAGTTCCGGAGCTCCACTAGCTGCCCGCCGCACTTCGATGTCGTGCCACGACACATCCGCAGGGCCGCCCAGCGCCTTGACCACCGCTTCTTTTGCCGCAAAACGGCCTGCCAGAAACTCTGCGCGATAGCCGCCCTGAGACCACTCCACGCGTTCGACGGGAGTCAAGACCCGCTGGGCGAATCGATCCCCGAAGCGCCCCATGGCTCGGGCAATGCGCCGGATCGAGGTCACATCGATGCCCAGGCCGACCACCATCGGAATCTCAGCGGCGCGCGAGGCCGCGTTCGATGGCTTTGCGGAAAGCGCGCACGGCGCGCTCGAGGCCGACGAAAAGGGCATCGGATATGGCGGCGTGACCGATGTTCAACTCCACGACTTCGGAAATGGCGGCAATGTCCACCAGGTTGTGCACGGTCAAACCGTGCCCTGCCGCAACCTCCAGGCCGAGACGGTGGGCTTCTGCGGCTGCGCTTCGCAGACGCGTCAGCCGCTCCGCACGCGCGGTCCCCTGTGCCAGCGCGTAATCACCCGTGTGCAGCTCGATTTGGCGCGCGCCCAAGTCGCGGCTCGCGCGAATCTGCTCGGTGTCCGCCTCAATGAACAGACTCAGCTTGACCCCGGCTCGCTCACACATGAGCGCGGCTTTTTGCACTTGCGCGCGCGCCGCTAACACATCCAGGCCGCCCTCGGTGGTGCGTTCTTCGCGCCGCTCGGGAACCAGGGTCACCGCCTCCGGCACAATGCGCTCCGCGATGGCGATCATTTCGTCCACCGGCGCCGCCTCCAAATTCAATGGGGTTACGAGAGATGCCCGCAGACGTTCGATGTCGTCATCGCGGATGTGTCGCCGATCTTCGCGAAGATGGGCGGTGATCCCATCCGCTCCAGCGACCTCGCAGAGCTTTGCCGCGAAAACCGGGTCCGGATACGGGCTGCCCCGCGCATTGCGAAGGGTTGCCACGTGGTCGATATTGATGTGCAGGCGAATTGCCATGTCGGGATCGAGTTATCGGTTCTCTACTCCCGGCGCAATATCTTTGCAGCAACGAAAGCCCAGATGGTAATTGCGGTGCGACTCGGGGTCTCGTAGACGGGTGGTGTGCCAGCTCCTGGCTCGCCAGCGGCAGTCGTCCGGGTGCGCTTCGTATGTGGAAAAGATGAACCAGCTGCCTTTCATCTCGGTTTCCCCCGAGCCTCCGCGGCTCGCGAGCTCGGCCGGCACCCTCGGAAGGTTCATGTGCTCGGCGACGTTGCCATGCAGGTCATAGACGCCGAAAGGACTCACGCATCGGGGAAAAGCCCCCGACGGGTAAGTGTTGGTGCCACAGCCTTTCCAGCCCATCTCCGTGCACTCCGGGTCTTTGTGGCTGGAGGTGGCGCAAAGCGAATGGTCCTTCGCCGGGCCGTAACTCCAGATGACCTCCCGATCGAGATTGTGAAGGTACTCCATCTGCAGCCGGCGCTCTCCCCAGGCGTACTCGCGGTCCGGATCGCGGAGCGCGCCCGCACACGCTCCCTCCCATTCATGCGCGTCGCAGATGCGCTTGCCCACCGCTTCGCAGAGCTCGGCCGCTTCGTTGGCGCGCACCCACACCAGCGGATACTCGCAAGGAATGTCCGGAAACTCGAACCGATCGATGCACACCCGGGAATCGGCTTCGGTCTGGCCTCGAGTCGGGTCGAAGAGCGGAGCCATGTTCGGTGCGCCGCATCTAGGGGAAGTTTGTGGCTCCGGTCCGGCCTGAGCCCGAATCTGACGGCATTGGGCCCGCGTCATCGGATGTTTGGTGGCCTCCGGGTTGCCCTGGCTGATCCATTGAGAATGCTCGAAGATGCGCCGCACGCGCTCCGTGGCGGAGTCGGCAAGCTCGAGCTCGCGCCGCAGGTTGACGAGCAGCGCTTCTCGTTGCTCATCCAGCGTGTGCGCCTCTACATCCAGATACTCCCGGGGCGCAGCGCGCCGAGCGCGTTCGGGCGAGCCGGAATCGATTGGAAGCCGGTTCAGGCGCGCGCGCACGGACCGCGAAAACGAGCTGAGCTGCGGCCGCTCCCGCCGTCCCTTTTTCAGAGCTCTGTGCGTTGCCCACACACTGGTCGCAATCGCAGCCAGCACCAAAGTGACAAGTCCCAGCTTCCAGCGAGACACGTAATCAAGGAGCCGGTCGCGCCCGAGCGCTACTCCTCGGCGCCAAAATCCCAATCTTCGCCGAAGAGCTCACTCTTGGGCGTTTGCAGAGCTTCGCCGTGGGGCCCGTCTCGGCGCACCACCAGCGTATAGCGGGTCTCCGTGTCTTCGTTTTCGCGCGCAGCCACATTGATGAAGTTCACGCCGGGCTGGAGCTCGATGTCCTGAGCAAATCCGAGGCGCTTGTGATCCGCCGCCTTGCGATTCGACTGATAAAACACCTTGTGCGGACCGACGAAAATGTAGACGTCCTGCACGCCGTCGGGATCGGTGGCTTGCCCCTCGATGCGTACGCGGGTATCCCGAGTCGATAGCTTGGAAGGGCTCACTTCCAGAAGCGGGGGAGAATGTGTGAGCTGTGGTTCGTAATCCACTCTCTGCGGGTCTTTGGTGTCCTTGAGCAGATTGGTCTTTGCGAAGCCAAAGCGCGCCGGGCCAAGCTTTAGCTTGGTGAATTCTCCATACCGGCCAAGCCGATCCGCCACCGCTCCTTTCTTCAGGGCTCCGAAAACTCGCGCACCGTCTGCCGGTTGAGCGCGCAACGACAGCGACGCAACCGCGGCCGCGCGACCGGTTGCCGGGGTGATGGGAAGCCCGGTCCGAACGATGGGAACCACGATTTTCTCTGTGGAGAAAACCCGCAGTTCGCGATCGACGACGTTCAGCTCGAGTTTGACGTCGTCGCGGTTGAGGGTCGACAATACATCAAAGGTCATCATAACTTCGCGTTGTTCTCCTGGCTTCAAGTCCGGGAGGTCGAAGCCGCCCTCTTGCAGGAGAAGACCGTCACCGCTGAGATCTCGGATATAGGCTTTGGTCTGTTGCGAACGCCCCTTGCCCACATTCTTGACGGTAAGGTACATGGTTACGCCCTCGCCGCGGGCGATCTGGCCATCGCCGTTTCCGGGCCGGTTATCCACCAGGTCGTAGCTATACGCGAAGATTGGGCGGGGTAAGGCCGTAATGGTCGGCCGAAACTCGCCATCCGTAGGCGGCTCGCCTCCCTCGGCAAAAAAACGCAGCTTGACTACGTCCTGGCGGGTCGCCGCGGCCTTCGGAAGTTTGCAAGTGCGCTTGGCGTTGTTGGGCAACGGGTTGGTCGATTGCGGGCGACTGCCTTCGACGGAGCACCATCCGAGCGGCGCGGTAGCGGTGTGGCTTTTGCCCGGCTCGATCTTTCCGAACAAGAGCTCCTTCTCGTTGTAATACGAATACGGTCCCCCGTCGCTCTTAGTGATCGCGCGGAGCTGGTAGACAGGAAGCTTGCTGTGGTTCTTCACCGTGACCTTCAAGGTCATCGACTGTCCCGCTTCGACGGCGTCGGCCTTGCGATCGGTTTCCACCTTCACATCGAATTCGGAGGCACGGGGCCCTAAAACCTGCTCTTTTGGCGGCGGCCGCCAGTCGATGCCGAGCTTTTCGAGGTCGCTGGTCATCGCGGAAAGCTCTTCCGCCTGCAGCTTTTCCAGAAGCGGGCGCGCTTCCTCCAGCTCAGCCTGACGCGAGCCCGGACTGAGCCTCCCTGCCAGTTGCCGTGCTATCCGGACCGGAAAGTCCATTCGAAATTCGTCGTCCCCATCCCCCCCGAGCTCGCGCTCTCGCATCTGGGCAAGCTCGGTTTCGGGCAAGTTGTATCGCATGCGAAAAAAGGGAGGCTCGGTGCGCTTGGCTGCCCCCGAAAGGCTCTTCGATAGGTCCCGTTCATTGAGACGCGGCTCAGTGCGAGACAGGTCCATTTCCAGCATGTCCGCGGTCATCGGGTCGAGCTCAACGTCGGGCGTGACCCCAACCCCCTGGATCGACAGCTCTCCGGACACTAGATATTGAGCAATGGTGAGCTTGAGCGCGGCACCATCCGGCATATCGTCATAGGGCGATTGCACCGACCCCTTGCCAAAGCTGGTTTGACCCACGATCACCGCCCGACCCAGGTTCTTGAGGGCGCCTGCCACGATTTCGCTGGCGCTCGCGGACTGGGCATTCAATAAGACCACCATGGGGTAGTTCGGCTCGGTGCCCCGCCGCGTCGCTCGACGCTCTTCATGTCCCTCGGGGCCGACGGTTGACACGATGACTCCGTGGTCGACGAAGCGGTCGGCCACCTGTATCGCCTGCTCCAACGACCCTCCTGGATTGTTGCGCAGATCGAGTACCAATCCCTTGAGGCGCTGTTTGGCTTTCAGAGCCGCGAGCTCGTTTTTCAGATCTTCGCCGGTGTCTTCCTGAAAATTGGTAATTTTTACGTAGCCAACCCCCGCCTCGAGTGGCCGGGACACAACTGAATCCATGCGGATGGTCTCCCGCACGAGCTCTACCGGCTTCGAGCTTTGCCATCCCCCTTCGCCATCGCGGTGCACCCAGATGGTGACCTTGGTGCTGGGCTCGCCGCGAAGACGGCTGACCGCGTCCTCGAGCGGCATGTTGAGCGTGGATTCACGGTTGATTTTGGTGATCCGGTCCAGCCGCTTCAGCCCCGCTCGCGCGGCCGGCGTGCCGGGCATGGGACGCATCACCGTCAACGTGTCGTCTCGGATCGCGATCACGATGCCCAGGCCGCCGAAGTGACCCCGAATGTTCACCTTCATGTCCTCCCACTCCTCTTTGCTCATGAAGTTGCTGTGTGGATCCAGCGTCCTCAACATGCCGTTGCAGGAGGCGTATTCCACGTCGCGCAGCTTCACTTCGGTATTTTTGAGGTTCGCCTGGAGAAACGCGAACACCTCGCGAAGGCGCGCAGCAACATCCCAGGGCCCTTGGATGTTGTCGACT
>DASXTY010000476.1:0-4481 GCA_036505155.1 Polyangiaceae bacterium
GGGTCGGGCCGAGCTCGGCGGAGGGTATTCAGGCGGAGTTCGAGCTGGTGTGAGGAGAAGCGGGCGCGAGCGTTTCCGCCACTCTGCTACTGCTTGCGCAATACGACTGCGTCGAAACGAAACGCGTATCGGGTGTCCGGAACGTCTCGCCGGCCGGATAGTTCCAGCCGGAAGAGATGTTGGCCCTGAGTGAGGGTGATGGTGTCGAGCACCGACGGCGGCTCGGCCATGGCCTGAACGCCGGAAGCTTGCGGGAGCGGCGCGTCGACCACGCGAGTCTGCCCGCCATCCACATTCCAGATAAAGGGCGAAACGGATCGCGGCGGCGCGAGCTTCTGAAGGTCGCTGCCCGAAAATAGCAGCTCGTAGGTGCCATCCGCTGGCACCTGCAAATCGAGCTCCATCCAATAAGAGCCCGATGGGTCGAAGTCACTGAGCACGTCCATGGTGCGTCCCGACGAATAGCCGGGGTAACCCCGCGGTATCCAGCCACCGCCACCGCCGCCGGCGCGCCCATTTTCTGCCTCGGCGACGACGATGCCCGGCAAAGCGCGGACCGCGGGGTCGCTGATTGAGACCGCGCTCGCCCCGTTGATAATCAGCAATCTGTCCGTGAGCGGCAGCGTCGCCTGCCCATTGAGCACTCCGAGCGGCGCCGAACGCCCCCAGCTGTCGATGACGGTCGGCGGTGACGTTGGGTTGAGGGCGGTCAGCGAGAGCAATAGCGTCGGCTGTTCGAAGTAGCGCGGCTCAGGGCCCTTCAACACTGCGATGCTTTCAGTACCGCGCTGGTAATAGGTGGCGTCCCAGTCTTGCACCGACCGGTCGCGACCGACAAATTGCGCCGATCCGATGGCATGCGCGCCGACCGCAAAGGCGATCGCCGTTGGAGTCGCCGTCCAGTCCCTATGCACCAACGGATGCAGATCGTCGTACATTGCAGAGGGCGCGACGTGCAAGAACTTGAAACTGTGCTGGATGCCGCTCGCGATGTTGGTCAGCGGGATTTCGTGGCTCTCCTCGGTGTTCCAGATAGGAATGTCGAGTTGGTGCTTGGCTAGCGCCGCCCTGAAGTCTTCTACAACGCACCCCGACCCATTCGTGTCCGTGTAATGCACCGACAAGATGTCGATGTATTTTCCGAGACCCATGGCTAAGAGACAATCGACGTAATCGAGGCCGCCTGAGGTGAAACCGCCCGCGGCGATCCGCGCGTCGGGATTGCCTCGTTTCAACGCCTGGCTGGTGTGCTGTACGAGCTCAATGTACTCTTGCTTGGTACCGGCCCAGTACCCGTTGGGCAGATCGGCCTCGTTCCAAATCTCCCAAACCTGGATCGAGTCGCGAAAGTCGGCCGCTAGCTGTTCCATGAGCTGGTCCCACAGTGCGTAGTTGGCGGGCTTGACGGCCTCCCACAGCGGGCCGCCTTCGAACGTGCTGGTTGGCGAAGTGTTATTCGGCTGCGAGGAGAGTAGCTTCGGCATGCCGGCGACTTCGCCGAGGATGGAGATCCCCTCGGCGCGCAACGCATCCGCGTACTGCTTCCAAGTCGGGTACTCGGCTCGAATTTGGTCTCCGTCGATGGTCAAATTCTGGAAGACGCCAGACCAAAAGTTGAGCCGTGACCAGGCGGCCCCCAATAGGCGATGCTGTAGTGCCGCATCCGCCGCACCGCTGGGGCTCTTGTCGAACCAAGACGGAGGACTGTAGAAGATCGCCCAATGGGAAGCGGGATCCGGCAGCCCGGGTGTGAAGACCACACTCACCCAGGTCTGTGAACTCGTGGTTTCCACACCATCCGTTGCCGAGGCGGTGAGGCGGTAGAGCCCCCGTTCCTTGATACCGAGATCCAGGGGCGCCTGCATGAGACCCGGAGCGATCCCCAAAATTTGCCCCGTGTTCCGAAAGGAGCCCGCGATTTGCTCGATGGTGAAGTTTATGTCGACCGGCCCCGAGGCGCCCTCGACCTGCGCGCGCACATCCAGCGGCTCGGCGTCGGTAAACAAGAGCCCGGCGCGCGGCGAACAAGCGCGGATTCGGAATCCCGCTTCGGGGATGGGTTCGTTACACCGCCCAGCGGGAAGGCCGACCCCCGCACTGGTGGCGGAGCCGGTCCAGAGCACGTTAGCCGAATAGCCCGACACGCAGTCGCGATTGGGCGTCCCCGCCGAGGAAACTTGGGGGCAGTCCTCGCTGGTGGTTCGGTTGCCGGTACAGGCCGCCAAGAGCGCCCCGGCGCACAACCATCCGCACAACTTTCTCATTATCCTGCTGATTCTATTACATCTCTCGACGCTGTCCAAGAGCGCGCATTGGCCCCCGTGCTGACACCACCATAGCTCCCGAAGTAGTGTTCAACCAAGGAGACGAAGACATGCTGAACTTTGCGATCGTTGGCTGCGGCAACATGACGGATAACTGGCACGCTCGCGAGCTCAGAAAGATCCCTGAAGTCAAAGTGGTTGCGCTGGTCGACAATAACCCCACGCAGACGGCGGCCATCAAGCGCAAGTACTTCGAGGACGCCGTGGAATTCGATTCTTACCCAGGGCTCCTGGAAAATCCGCCGGCAAAGCTGGACGCGGTTGTGCTGGTCACGCCGCACACGCTCCACTACCCGCAAGCAAAAGCGGCGCTGGAGAAAGACATCAACGTGCTGGTGGAGAAGCCCATGGTGACAGCTTCCCAGCATGCCTTCGACCTTTGGAGGGCGGTCGACAAGAGCGGCAAGCTTTTGGCGATTACGTTCCAGGCGCCGCACTCACGGGAATTCGCCTACCTTGCCCGTGAGCGCGATGCGGGTCGATTGGGCAAAATGCAGCTCGTCACTTGCTCGCTCGCCCAGGGGTGGCTCAAAGGCACGGCCGGCAAGTGGCGGCAGGACCCAACCATGTCGGGCGGCGGCCAGATGTATGACAGCGGCGCGCACGCGCTCAACGCGCTGATGTGGCTCATGAACGATCCGGTGACGGAAGTAGCGTGCTTCTATGACAAGTGTGGATCACCCGTCGACATCAATGCCGTAGCCATTGCAAAATTCGCGAGCGTCGGCATGGCCAGCATCACCATCGGGGGCAACTGCCCGTCGTTTCGCACCGAGATCGCGATTCAGACCGACACCATGTTGATCCTAACCGACATGTACGGCGGTAAGCTCGAGATGATCGGACGCGACGGTCGAAAGATCTACCCGCACGTGGATCCGTCGCAGGAGACGCCCGCCGCCGGGACGCCACACCTCAACTTCGTGCGGGCGCTCGAGGGCAAAGAGCGGCTGCGTTCACCCGTGCGCTACGGAGTTTTGGTCAGCGTGCTCATGGACGCACTGTACGCATCGGCAGAATCCGGAACGGTGGTGAAAGCGGCACTGGTGCCCGAATCGCTGGCAACCACGGCCTGAATCTGCCCTGGCGGAGCCGCAACCGCCGGCGCTGAATTCGCAGCTTGACCTGAAGAATCATTTGAATTATTTGGTGGGGGCCCCATGAATCAGATGATTCATCCGATGCGCGGCGACTTTTTCGACCGATTGCGCCAGGCGCAGCCGGGTTTACCGCCTAAAATGGCTCGGCTCGCCGGCTACGTGAGCGAAAACTACGTTCAGGTGGCGATCATGAGCACGCGCGAGCTGGCGGCGGCGGCCCGCGTGAGCCTGGCCACGGTGGTCCGCTTCCCAAGGCTTTTGCGCTATCCGACTTTCGATGCGCTGCGATCCAGCATTCAGGACCGGGTGAATTTGGAGCTCACCGGAGTCGAAAGGCTAAAGACGGTGACTGGCTCCGACCACACGCCGGCGGCGGTGCTGAGCCGGATCATCGAACGCGACTGCGAAAGCCTGCGGTCGCTGGCCCAGACGTTTTCGGATGCGGAGCTCGAGCGCTTCAGCGCTCGCTTACTGAGGTCCGAGCGGGTGCACATCGTCGGAGCCCGCTACGTCGCTCCGTTGGCCACGTATTTCGCGTATTTGCTGGGGAAGTTGAAGCCCAACGTCGAACCCTGGACGCAGGTGGATTCTTCGCTTTTCGACCGGGTACACCTGATGAACAAGCGCGAGGACGTCATGGTGGCGATCACCTTGCCGCGTTACCCGGCCGACTTCATGCGGTTGCTCGGATATGCCTCGAAGCGCGGGATCCCGATCCTGGCCATTACCGACAGCCGGTTGTCTCCCGTCGTCTCGCTCGCCGAGGCAACGTTGCTGGCGAGAGCCAGCACGCTCGATTTCGTGGGATCGCTCGCCCCGGCCGCGGCGCTCATCAATTGCGTCGTCAACCACATCGGTTTTCGAATGGGCAGGCGCGCGCTGGACCGTCTGCAGCGGCTGGAGGACGCGGCCGCGGAAGCGGGCATCTATGTGAAGTCCAACGGCCAGGCGGAGAGTGCCATGAACGGCAACCCGGCCTGGAGCTCGAGGCGCAACCGCAAAATCCGAACAGAGAAGAACTGACCAAAAGATGCCTTTTCAACTGCTGAAGTTTGCC
>DASXTY010000477.1:0-2512 GCA_036505155.1 Polyangiaceae bacterium
ACTGCGGAGCGGTAGGTCGGGCAGCGCCCAAAGCGCGCCAAGAAAGCGGGAGAAAGCTGCCGGTGCTCCGTCTTTCCTTCGAACTTGAGCCAAGGCCCCTCGTCGTATCTTGCGCCGCCGGCTTCCCTGACCTCGGGCCCCGTTCCAACCACCGCGTTACCTGTAAAGTCGATGGGACGTCGCAGCGAGGGCGAATGAACGCGCAAGGTGGTTTTTGCGCTCGGGGGCCACCCAGTCGAGCGGGGGCGGACGGAACATGGGTTTTGGGACAGCGAAACGATCTCGAGTCGAAACGGTTCACCTGGCGTTACCGGATGTTTTCCAACCGTACTCGGCTCATCGCGGACGGTTGCGACAGAACACACTTGTTTCCCCGCACTGAGTTCGGATAACAGTTGCTCAAAGGTCCTCCCAAACGTTTCGATCAGGGAGCGACCCAGGAGGAGGGGGTGGACTGGTGGACTCGACCACTGCGCCCACTCACCCGTGCCTTCGCGAGACGCCGCAGTGATGATTGTTCGCTCGCGGTCCCAACCTCCCCATAGCTGGAGAAGAGCGCCTTGGACGCTCTGAAATGTGAAGACGGGTCCCTCGCAAGTCTGGGGCGGCGGGGGCGCGATCGGGAAGGAGTGGTCGTGGTAGTCGAAACACAGCCCGCCAGCCCGGTCAGCTTGCCAACGGAGCTCGCCGGGTACCGGAAGGGACCGCCCCGACATCGAAAGGGTCAAGGTGCCTGAGATTTCGATCCTTCCCCCGGGCGGTCGGGGTGGCTCGTTCACTCCCTTGCACTCGAAGTATCGCGCGCTTTGAGCCGCCGTCTTGGCTTTGAATGAAAACGCCGTGCGGTCGCGACCACACACCGGCGAACCGAATCCGAGCTTCGTGAGAAGGTACAAATCGGTTTCGAGAGTAGGCGCAGGAAACCGATTCAACTGATCAACGATGGCCGTTACGCTCGCACCTAACGGGGTTCGTTGGTTTCCTTCAAGCCACATGCAGCGGCACATCCCCTCCTGCCTCCTTCGCTGCCCAGGCCTCTGGTACCATTGATAGTCGCAGACCAGGCTTTCAGCAAGGGTTGGTGGCTTCTCATTGGGAGTTGGTCCTTGCTTCAGATTCTCACTGGATGCCTGCGAGGCAGTTTGAGTTGGGGGTGCGTGATTCTCACTGGATGCTTGCGAGGCAGTTTGAGTTGGGGGCGCAAGCGGACCGCTGCGGCGGGAACACGCCGGCAACAGAGCCAGTAGCCCGAACAGGGATGCAATAGCAGCGGCTGCGCGGGTTCCGAAAGGCGAACGCAAGGGGCCCGATAGAGTCATTGAAAACTTGCTTCTCGCCAAAGGTATTGCACCCGAGGCGTTGTGCAAAGTGCCCCCTCAGGGAGCGATCAGTCCGCAATCGCGACCTGACTGCCCGACTGCGAAGGTCGCCGGCAACAAAGCTTGCTCGACGGGCAGCTCAGGGCCGGGCAATGGAGGCGGAGCGACCGGGAGCGCGCTTTTCGCCCAAGCTTTGATCGGAAGTCGTCGCTGGCTGATCGTGCGGTTCCGGCCTCCCCGGTTGACAACCTTGCAGCCAGGCCAAACAGGTCACGACCAGCAAAATGACGCGCATGCGTGGTGCCACCACTCTCAATTCTACGGCGACCATACCTCCAGCATCGCGGCAAACGTCTCTGCCGCCGGCTCGGAGAGACCGTACGGGCATTCGAAATGCAAACCGATTCGAAAACCGTGGCCCTGCGACTCGAACACGATGCGCTTGTAGAGCTCCAATAAGCGTTGTTTCTTTTGGGCATAGGGGAGGGCGGCGAGTTCGGCGACGGCGGCCATTTCGGCTTCCACGATGGGCCCCGCATCCCGGATCAACCAGCGAATCAGGCCTATTTTGAGCTCGACCTGGGGAACGTAACCAAACGAGAGCAAGAGCTCAGGCTCATTTTCGGGCCGCGGCAGCGCGCGCAAAAACTGGAGAATCGAATGACTGAAGAGCAGCTGGCAAAGAGCAAAGTTTGCTCCTGCCGTAAGCTTCGCCGTGAAGCGTTCCGCTTCGTCCGGTCGCGTTGGGATCACGATCACGCCGCGCGACGGCATATCCTCGCGAAAGATGCCCAGGGCTTCGCTCGGGTAGGGGCCCACCACGTCCTCCTCTCGGAAAACGCGCGGCACTCCCACGAATACCGTTCGCTCGACTCCGCTTCGACGCAATGCCAAAATGCGCTTCTTGAGCTCCGCCAGCGGCGTAAAAACCGTCACTTGGGTGAGGATGTAGGAAAGGGGCAGCTCGGGCTTGAGAATTTGCTGGACCTCCAAAGCGTCGAGCTTGTCCTCGAGCTCGACCGGCCGGTCCCCTTCCTCCGCGATGATCTGAGGAACCAGAACGGCGTTTACTTGGTCCAGAATACCCGCCGCACCCAGCAGCGTTTTGACCTTGCGAGCTTCAGCCAGGAGCTTGGGAGCCCCCGCAGAGCGCGCACTCGGGACCAATTCGAAAGCGACGGTGGGCATGTTCC
>DASXTY010000478.1:0-3555 GCA_036505155.1 Polyangiaceae bacterium
GCCGTCGGGGGTTGGCCGAGACACCAACGCTGCGGACGCCTTCCAGTGGGACTGAAACGACGAAACGGGAACGCCGGCGGCTCGCCCCTGCCCCCTGCCCGTGTCATCGCCTCCGAGCACACATCGCGGACCGAGCAAGGGCACTCATCTAGTTCGCGAGCGCTCGCACGATGGCGAGTTCGACCGGCGAATAATCGCGCGGGTTAGTGCGCTTCAAGTCCATGTGCCCGTGCAAGCTGATACACGGGTTGCAGATGAACCTTACGGAGCGCCCGGTGTTGGGGCTCTGCGTGTGGCGCATGAAGGGATGGAGCAGGGCAATATCGCCCGCTTGACCGGTGACTTCGAGCGCTCTGGCCACGGGATGCGTCGCGACGCGGCGACACAGCTCGTACACATCCAGTCCATCCGGCTCTGCATCGGCGAGGATCCTTGCCGTAATCTTGTGTGAGCCGAGGTCGATAGCGGTTCCCCCGTCGCCCGGGCCGAGGTCGGAAAGAATAACGATGGGGAGCAAGCCCTGATCGCGGCTAAAGACATGGTGATGGAATTGGATCCCATCGACGTGCCATCCCTCCACCGGGGGTTTCCAGGGCGGAGACTCAAAACCGGGAAAGGTGATCGGGAACCAGCCGAGCGATGTGGGCATTCGATAGCGCTCCGCGCCGAGCAGATCGTCGAACGCCGCACGAGTCCGGTCGGTCCAGGCCAGTGCGAAGGGCGGGTCGGTGAAACTCTTCTTGATGTGAATCATGGGGCGCGTCCAGCCCGAGGGCTGCTCCGGATCCAGCTCCAGTTCGGTCCACAGGCGCGCGCGAACCGACGCGGCCACCTCGGGTGGAAATGCCTCGCGTAGCAAGAGGTAGCCGTCTTCGATGAATTGTTCGATTTCCGGAGTGCTGAAAACGTTAGGCATGCTTGCCCTTCCAAAGCTCCGATAGCCGAGTCAGCGCGCGCTTTGGTTTCCGATCTACGGTCACGACTCCGTAGGGACCGAAGGCCGTCGGAAAGGTGGGCGGCCCGCTGATGAAGTTTCGGCGGTGGTAATAGTCCGCCCACGCCCACACGATTCCACCCGCGGCGCGCCCGCGTTGGATGGCGCGCCATACCGCTTCCAGGTACGCAACCTGAAAGTCTTCGCTAAAGCGTTGATCGCCAAACAGGCCGCGCATGCCATGGGCTCCGAATTCACTAACCAGTAGCGGTTTGGAACCGAAGTGACGGCGCGCTCGCCGGAGCTCCTTCAAAGTGGGCGCATAGACCCCCTGGCGCATGCCACCGATGGATTCTACGAGCTTGCTGTGAAAGAGCCCGTAGTAAAGGTTTTCGCACACCAAGTCCGCTTGGTCGAAAGCCAAGTGTGGCACACCGCTTCCAGCGACCACGAAGCTCACGAGTCGGGTCGCATCCAGCTCGCGGGTTCGGCGAATGAGCCGGCGCATGGCCGAAATGCCAAGCCTATCCGCGGTCTGGCTTTCGTTGCACATGCTCCAGATGACCAGGCACGGGTGGTTTCGGTCGCGGCGCACCATATGTTCGAGCGCCTGCTCGGCGCGCTGGATGATGAGCTGGTCATTCTGTTTCCGAGCCGGACCGTGCCAGGGTGCGCGCCACCAGTTGAACGGGATCTCCTGCATCAGGAGGAGCCCGATTTCGTCCATAATGCGGTGGTGCACCGGTGATGGCGGATAATGGACGCGGATGAGGTTCGCGCCGCTCCGCTTGATGCTCAATAGGTCTTTTCGAATCACCGGCTCCGGAACCGTGGTCCCGAAGCCCGCGACCTCGTCGTAACGGCAAAAACCCCGGATCTGGATGGGCTTACCATTGAGCAAGATTCGCGAGCCGCGAGCTTCGATGGTTCTCACTCCGAAACGCGCGTCGCTCCGATCGAGGACCGCGCGGCCTTCCAGCAAGCGCGCGTGTGCACGGTAAAGGTGAGGTTCATCCAGGCTCCAGCGGGTTACCCGCTCGAGCTCGAGCTCCGCCATCACTTTCGAAACGCCCGCCGAGCGGCATTCCGCAGCGACCCGGGTTCGCTGAGTTTTTCCGTTCGCCGAGATCGACACTTCGAGCGTGCCCGCCCAGCGCCGACGGCTTCGATTGTGGATCTCCGCTTCCAAACTTACCGTTGCGCCCCGCCCGGCGGGAACCGCGTTCACGAAAAAGGCCGCGATATGAACCTTCGAGGTGGTGACCAGCTCCACCGGCTGAAGGATCCCGCCGTACTGCACCCACTCGATGGTTTTGGTTCCGGGGAGCCACTCGGTGCGAGGGCGGTTGTCAGCCCGGATTACAATGAGCTGGGATCCCTTTCCCAGATGCGCGCTGAGGTCGATTTCGAACGGGAGGTACCCTCCGAGGTGCTCGGCCACGAGACGTCCGTTCACCCAGACCTTCGCGTGGTTGTGTACGGAGTGGAATACCAGACGCTGATGAGCGGCCCGGTTGATGGCGGCGCGAGCGACTTGAATCGCGTACCATCCGATTCCTTCGTAGCCCCAGTACGCCTTATCGTAGAGATCCCAAGGACCGGGCACTGGAACCGCCGCCCAGCCGCTTCGATCCTGTCGCGTGGTGTACCAACCGAGCTTTTCGCCGCGATCGTCCGCGTCGAGCTGAAACTTCCAAGGTCCGTCGAGAACCAGCCTGCGGCGCTTTGCTCTGCGAGTGGGAGGAGGCATCGTGGCATTTTTCCCGGCGCCTCCGCGTTCCGTCAAGTTGACTTGACGAGACACCGTATCGATAGCAACTAGGGAGCATGAGAGCGCTGGTTCTGGTGGACATTCAGAGGGATTTTCTGCCGACTGGCGCGCTTCCGGTGCCCAAGGGAGATGAAGTGGTCCCGGTGGCCAATCGATTGATGCGCGAGCTGGGTGCCGAAGTCATCGTGGCGACTCAGGATTGGCATCCGCCCGGCCACGGAAGTTTTGCGTCCAGCCATTCGGGAAAACATCCGTTCGAGGTCACCCAGCTCGACGGGCTAGACCAGATTCTGTGGCCCGACCACTGCGTCCAGCGCAGCGCGGGAGCAGAATTCGCACCGGGCTTGGACACCGGGCGCTTCCAAAAGGTGTTCAGGAAAGGGGAGAATCCTAACGTCGACAGTTACAGCGGCTTTTTCGACAACGGCCACCGAAGTGACACCGGGCTCGGAGCCTGGCTCAAAGATCGCGGCGTGACCGATGTGTACCTCTTGGGTCTCGCCACGGATGTGTGCGTGATGTACACGGCGCTCGACGCGTGCAGGCTGGGTTTCAATACTTGGCTGGTAGTCGACGGTTGTCGCGGGGTGAACGTGGCCCCGGGCGACACCCATCGCGCGATCGAGGAAATGCAGCGCGCGGGTGTGCGGGTGGCCACCAGTGAGGAGCTCCTGGGTTCTCGGGCGGCTCAATCGGCCGGGCTCGCGTGACCCGCCAGATTGGGAGCTCCAGCGGGTGCGGCCACCAGCAGGTCGATCACACCGCGGACATGGCCATCGCGTTTTGGGCCCCAACTGAGGAGGCATTGCTCCTGGAAGGGGCTCGAACCTTGGTGGAGGTGTTGACCGAC
>DASXTY010000479.1:0-1531 GCA_036505155.1 Polyangiaceae bacterium
ACGCCGGCCTCAATCAGCGCCCGTGCGGGGGCAGCCTGGGAAACTCCAAGGTGAAATGCGGCTGCCGGCAACAGAACGGCGATGGGAGCCGGCTCAATGGCGGCAAATTCGCGAAGGCTCGAGGAGCGGAGCGCATCCAAGTGATCCACCGACACCGCGCCCAGGCGCGCTCCGAGCGTGGCGGCTCCAGTGGCCGAGAACTGCTCGGCGTGTAGCTTCACCCCGACACCGTGGGCCTTGGCGTGTTGTAATATTCGCTCCGCTTCTTCTAGCGTAAAGGCTTCGGCTTCGCAAAACACATCGGCGAAGTCGACCAAGTCTTCACCACGGGCACGCTCCAGGGCGCGCTCGCAGAGTTTCAAATATTCTTCGCGGTCATTCTCGTATTCGGGCGGCACGACGTGTGCCGCAAGCAAGGTGCTGCACACTTTTTGATTGGTCTCGGCGGGCAGCCCGCGCGCGACCCGGAGCAGTTTCATCTCTCCCTCAAGGTCGAGGCAATATCCGCTTTTGGCTTCGAAGCAGGTGGTTCCGTGTCGGAGCATGAGCTCCGCCCAGCGCCGCGCCCCGGCCAAAAGCTCTTCGAAAGTAGCAGCGCGCGTGCTCGAAACGGTGCGCAGGATCCCGCCTCCCCTGCGCGCGATCTCGAGATATGACTCGCCCCGGAGCTGGGCTTCCCACTCGTCGGCGCGATCGCCCGCGAAGACCAAGTGGGTGTGGGGGTCGACGAAGCCCGGCAACACCACGCTTCCGCCGGCATCCAATACCTCGTCGCTTTGAAAGCGGCTGCAAACTTGTTCGGTGGTTCCTACCGCCGCCAGCCGATCGCCCTGAATCGCCAGGGCTCCATTCTGAATGATGCCGAGCTCGGATTGCGCAGGGCCCCTGGCAGGCGCAGAGCTAAACCCGGCGCAGGTGACGAGCTGCGCCGCGTTGACCACCAAAAGATCGGCCTGGTGAGGGCCGCCGGATGCGGTCACTCGAGCTCGCCTTGGTTCTGCACCAGTTCCACGGCGACGTCGTACCCAGCGAGCGCATGCCGCACCACGCCGATGCCCGGATCCACGGTGAGAACGCGCTCCAGGCGCTCGGCCCGCTCTGGGGTGCCGTCGGCGACCATCACCATTCCGGCGTGCAGCGCGTTGCCGATGCCCACGCCTCCTCCGTGGTGGAAACTCACCCAAGACGCTCCCGCCGCTATGTTTAAACCGAAGTTGAGCAGGGGCCAGTCGGCAATGGCATCCGACCCGTCTTGCATGGCCTCCGTTTCCCGCTCCGGCGACGCCACGGAGCCGCAGTCCAGATGATCGCGCCCGATGACCACCGGAGCGGATATTTCTCCCTTCTTGATGAGCGCATTCATGGCGAGACCAAACTGTGCTCGTTCGCCCAGCCCGAGCCAGCAGATGCGCGCCGGAAGGCCCGAAAACGGCACTTTTTTTTGGGCTAACCCCACCCAACGCGAAAGCCCCGGATGGTCAGGAAAGCAGCGCAGGAGCTCGGCGTCCAGCCGGTGGATGTCGGCGGCATC
>DASXTY010000480.1:0-2984 GCA_036505155.1 Polyangiaceae bacterium
TGGCGCTGACGGTGCCCACCTGAGCGATTTCGTTCGCATCTTTGGTGGACTTGGCCATCTTCTTGAGCGCTTCCACGCAGGCCTCCACGGCCTTGTCGATTCCGCGCTTGATTTCCATGGGGTTGTGACCGGCAGAGACCAGCTTGGAACCTTCGCGGATGATGGACTGCGCGAGCACGGTTGCGGTGGTGGTCCCATCGCCAGCGACGTCGCTGGTCTTGGAAGCGACTTCGCGCACCATTTGCGCGCCCATATTTTCGAATTTGTTTTCGAGCTCGATCTCCTTGGCGACGGTCACGCCGTCTTTCGTGACAGTGGGAGAGCCGAAGCTCTTCTCCAGCACCACGTTGCGTCCTTTGGGACCCAGGGTGACTTTGACCGCGTCCGCGAGCGCGTTGACTCCATTAAGAATCAAATTCCGTGCGTGTTCTTCATAGACAATTTCTTTGGCAGCCATGACTTGCTTTCTCCTCTAAAAATCGAGCTTAGCGCTCGATCACTCCTAAAATGTCGTCTTCGCGCAGGATGAGGTGCTCTTCACCTTCGAGCTTCACCTCGGTTCCCGCGTATTTCCCGAACAGAATGCGGTCGCCCTTTTTGACGTCGAGCTTTCGCACGCTGCCGTCCTCCAGAACCTTGCCGTTGCCGACGGCCATTACCTCGCCCTCGATGGGCTTTTCCTTGGCGGTATCCGGGATGATGATTCCGCCTTTGGTCTTTTCCTCTTCTTTGACGCGTTTGACGATGACGCGGTCTTGCAGGGGCCGAATTTTGATCGTCATGATGCTGGTCACTCCCTTCGGGTTTCTTGAGCCGATGACCGGCTCGGAAGGTTCCGCCTCGACCTGGCAACAGCCAGTAGGCGCCGTCTCTGAAAACCTCAGAAAAAACGGGGGCTTTGGATTAGCACTCACCAAGTGAGAGCGCTAACGATCACCCGGTGGCGGAAAATAGTCAGCTTCTCGAGGCTGTCAAGAGCCTCTGAATAAAAAGTCGCGCGAGCTCGGGCCGCTGCCCGGCCCGGAGAACCCCTGCTCTTTTGTTTAGTGGTTTGCTGGCCTGGGCGGAGTTTTCAGCGTAAAATTGATTGGTTGAGTCACGTCCTCCAGGGTTACAAGACCATCCAGCCGCATAGGGCTGTCACCGGGGGTGTGGCGATTCGCGACGATCGTGAGGCGGAGGCAGCCTCGTGTGAGCGAGCCAATTCGCAAAACAGAGGTACGCCACAACTTGTCCACAGCTCGTGGCCCGCTTGCTGTTGGCGCCGGGAGCGCGAATGAGAGCCCCGGCGGCGACACCGCGCCCCATCGATGTGTCGCATCGGCTGAACGAGTTTTTCCGGGAGTCCCTGGATGCTGCCATGCGCGACGAGCGCGCGCTCGCCACTCAAGCCACTTCTCAATATTTGGTGGACCTTCTCTGTGATTACGCCAAACCCACGGCTCTCACCGACGAAACGCTGTCCCGCCCGTTAACGCTCTTGCTCGCGGAAGCACACGAAGCACGCGGTTCCGAGCGTTTTGAAAGGCTGCGCGTTCTGGGGGATGGCGCGCTGTTTATCGGAGGGTTCTTTTCCGAGCACCTGGAGACACGCGGAGTCGCGCTGCACTACGTGAGCTCGGTGGGTGCCCGAGCGTACGATGGCGCCGCGCTCATGCTCCGGCGAGCGCCAGCGAAAACCCCCGGAAGCCCCCCGGATGTTTTTCGAGAGCTCGCGGACAATTTTACACGCTTCGTGGATCTACTGAGTCGCGTCGCGGATGCGCTCCTGGCAAACGCCGCAACCACCAATCGAGCTGTCCTGAAACTGTACGAGCGCTGGCTGCGAACCGGGTCGGATTCGCTGGCTCGAGCGCTGCAGGAGCGCGGTTTGCTCCCGCTGCGCGGCGACGGGATGTTGCATTGAGCGCCGAGCACGCATCGGCTCTGCAAACTGTACAGCTCCGGCTCGAGCAATTTTACGAGTTGGAACGAGCTCCCGACGTGCTCGAGTTCGTGCGCACTGGAGGTAATGGGTGTCGCGAGACCTTGTTACTCCGGCAAACCGGAGATGCGCTGGAGCTCGCCTTGGTGCTGCCCCCGGCAAGCACAGCAGTCTGCGAGCTGGGCAATGCCGTGAGCGATCGCCTTTTGCAGCTCATCGAAGGGGTGAGCCACTTCGTGTACATTGCCGAACGAGCCCGCACCGGGCTCCAGGCGACCCGACTGGAGCTGGAACTACAAGCGGAGGTGGATAAGTTCGTGGTACTAGCGCTGGATTCCGGAGGTTTCGAGGGCACCGGAGGCTTTCGGCGAGCGCGCGTGCGGTCTTTGCACGGTGAGCTTTACCAGCGAGTTCGTTTTTTGCATCCCGCGAACAGCGAGGCCGGCAAGCGGTACCGGCTGGCCAACGAGCTTGCGGCGCGTTTCGTTCGGCACTTGCTCACGCGCGCGGAGCCAGTCGGAATCCGGCAGATCTTGCGCCGATTTTATCGCTTGGGTCAGATGGACAAGATCCGGCTGGCCCAGGCAGCCTGACCACGCGTATGTTCTGTCCATGCGTTGCGCACGCACCACGACCGTCGTTTTGCTGGCCGTCTCGACGGTTCTTGCCGGGGTTGCCTGCTGGGAAAAAGAAGCGGCCGATCCCCAAGACGTTCTGAAGGACGACATCGGTTCAGAAGAGCCGGATGCGAGCGCCGGCGAGCCTCCGGGCAAATCCAAAGGGGCCTCGTCGACCGAGCCCCTGGCTAGCCGCATCGACTGCGAGCAAGCGCAGCGGCACCTGTTCGAGCTCGGTTATAAACAGGAGGGCGGCGACACGCCGGATCTCGATAGCGACGAGGCGCGCACAAAGATCGAGAAATTGGTCGACGAGTGTCTCAAGCGCCGAACCACCCGGCGCGAAGCGTGGTGCATCAGCCGGGTTGCCCGCGAGGCGGATATCGATCGCTGCGTGCAAAAGCCGTAGGCGGCTATCCAGTAGGCGCATTGAGCTGGATGGC
>DASXTY010000481.1:0-1853 GCA_036505155.1 Polyangiaceae bacterium
CCGATGACCAGTCCTTCTTTTTGAAGAGTGCTTCCCGTTGCTCATTTTGCCCCATCGTGAAACCCGCCTTGCCCTAACTTTGCTCTTAGGGGTGGTGACCGTCGCTTCCCGGTCCGCCGCGCAGCCGGCACCTTCAGCAGCGCCGTCTGAATCGGAACAGAAAGAGATCCAGAACGCGCTCGGCGCCGACGCGGCAGCCAAGAGTCGCTCGCCGCAACCGACACCCGAACCCGTACCAGCGGCTTCTGCGCCGTCTGGAGTGGGTACGCAGTCGCTGAACCCCGACATCTCGGTGATCGGCGACTTCGCCGCCGGCGCATTTTCAGACGAAGACCACCTGGAGGCGGGCGCACACGATCCCAAACGCAACGGTTTCAATCTGCAGGCGCTCGAGCTTGCAATCGGAGCCGCGGTAGACCCGTATTTTCGTTTCGATGGCAATATCACCTTCGACCTGGTCGAAGTCGACATCGAAGAAGCCTACGCGACGACGCTGGGGCTTCCGGCGCAGTTGCAGGCGCACTTCGGCCAGTTTCTCACCCGCTTCGGGCGCTTGAACACGTCCCACCCACACCGGTGGAATTTCGTCGATCAGCCGTTCGCGTTATCTCGCGTGTTTGGCGGAGAGGGAAATCGCGGCTTGGGCGTAGAGCTCTCCTGGCTCACGCCGCTGCCCTGGTACGTCGAGCTCGTAGGTTCCGCAACCATGGCGGAAGGCGACGAAACCAACCGGAGCTTTCTCAACGACACCACGCGCACGGTCAAAGGCCCGGTGGAGCTCGAATACGTCACCGCGGTAAAACAGTTCTTCCCACTTTCGGACGATTGGTCGCTGGCTTGGGGCCTGTCCGGAGCCTTTGGACCCAACGCGTCCGGGCCCCGAATGCGAACCGCCATCTACGGCACCGACCTGTATTTGAAGTTTCGACCCATCAGTTACACCAGCGACACCATCGTGGGGCTCACCAGCGAATGGTTCTTCCGGCGCCGCCACGTTCCCCGCGGAGTGATTCAAGACCTCTCCAGCTATTCAGAGCTTTTCTGGCGATTTACGCTCAGATGGGCGCTGGCAGGCCGTTACGAATACGGCTCTCCGCCGCTCAATAGCCGCTGGGGAAACTTCGGTAGCGATCCGCTCGATCCGGAATGGACGGCGGAGCGTCACCGCGTCGGAACCAATCTCACTTTTTTTCCCACTGAATTTTCTCGCCTTCGCGCTCAGGTCGCAGTGGATCTACCGGCCTGGCGCGATCCGATCTGGATGGCATTTCTCGCCGCCGAAGTTGCAGTGGGCGCTCACGGCGCCCACGCTTTTTGAATGGAGAAAATCATGCGTCGTATCTCATGTTTTGTAATCGCGCTCTGCCTGATGGCGCTCGCGTCGCGGAGCGCAGCAGCAGCGCTCAAGGTGGTGGCGACGACCCCGGACCTCGGCGCGATCGCGCGCGAGGTCGGTGGGTCCGACGCCGACGTTACCGTCCTGGCGCTCTACTCCCAGGATCCGCATTGGGTCGACGCGCGGCCGCACCTTGCGCTCGCGCTTTCCCGCGCGGACCTCCTGATAGCAACCGGCGCAGGCCTGGAGGTTGGCTGGCTTCCGGTTTTGCTCACCGGCTCGCGAAACTCCGAGGTGCAGACGGGGGCCAAGGGCTACTTGGAGGCCGCGGCTTTGGTTCCGCTACTGGAAGTGCCGGCCCGCAAAGTGGACCGGTCGGAAGGCGACATTCATCCGCAGGGCAACCCGCATTTCACGTACGACCCTCGCCGGGTCGAAACCCTGGCGGTCGGGATTGGCAAGCGGATGGCCGAGCTCGACCCGGAGCATCAAAAAGGCTACTTCGAGCGCACGCGTC
>DASXTY010000482.1:0-3440 GCA_036505155.1 Polyangiaceae bacterium
TGAGATGCTCGAAACGCGTGCGCAGCTCGAGTCGCGAAGCGAAATAACACGCAATCAAAGTGACCAAAAGGCCCAGTGCGAGGAAACCACCGGGCATCGCAATCTGCGCTCGGCCGAGCCGCTCGAACGCCGCTTCGATCAGCTCGGGCGCGCCACGTCTTCGCATTGTTTGAGGTTGGATGCCGGATGGTTGCGCGGGAATGCCCGAAAAGCCCACAAGTGCTGTCGGAAATAGCCCTTCGGGAACTCGGGGTCACCCCACAAGCCATATGCCTGCGGTTCACGTCTCGGCCTGCTCCCGGTGCCGAAGATCCAGTCCCAGAGCGCGATCTTGGTGGCAAAATTCACGGCGCGCTCGTCCTCGGCCGAGTGGTGCCACCGATGCATTTCCGGACCGTTGAGCAGGTACTGCAGCCAGCCCATCTTCACCGAAATATTGGAATGAATGAACATACCCCAGGTGGCATCCAGCATGCCCTTGAACACCGCCACCATGGGGTGCGCGCCCAATAGGGTGATGGGCGCATATTCAATGGTTTGGTTGATCAATATTTCGATCGAATGCGAGCGCGAGCCGCTGAGCCAGTCGACATCTTTTCCGGAGTGATGAGCCTCGTGAGTACGCCACAGAAAGCGATTGCTATGCTGCCAGCGATGGAACCAATAGATGTAGAGGTCGTGCGTAACCCAGAAAAAGGCGAGCTGAGCCCCGATTGGCCAGGAGGATACCCAATGCAACCGCGACCAACCGGTCTGCGCATCGATGCCCGTGATCAGCGCCCCAATTACAAACCCGAGCAGCGCGCCCTCGAAAATCGTGTACCAGAAAAGGTCCAGCCAGAAGCCTTCACGAAAAAGCCGCTGACTCGGATTGGCCGGCCATTTTTGTTCGCAAGCCACCATGAGCAGGCCGAAGCCCGCCGAAACGGCGACGGAGTGGTACCAGGAAAGCTCGGGCATCCGCCCCTTACGCTGTCCCCTTCGGCTGCGCCAACTCGTCTCGGTCGGAACGCACGCGGCGCAGCTTGTCTCGCGGGCCGACTTCCCCCTGCTGCAATCGCTTTACCCCGTCGCCCATGGCGCGCTCGATATCCCGAATGTTGGACACCAGTCGCGCCAGCCCCACGATCTCGACCGACGCCGCTTGGTCGGAACCCCACATCGCGCGATCCAGCGTGATGTGCCGCTCGATGAAAGACGCCCCCATGGCTACCGCCGCCCAGGTGGGCGCGAGTCCCGACTCGTGTCCGGAGTAACCGATTGGACATTCGGGCCAGTGCTGCCGGAGCGTGTGGATCATCTTCAAGTTGATTTCATCCAGCGGGCACGGATAGGTCGAGGTCGAGTGCGCAATCAAAAGGTCTTTCGTGCCCAGGGCGGCCACCGCCCGTTCGATTTCGGGAAATGTGGACATCCCGGTGGACATGATGAGCGGGTGTTGGGTGGTCCTCAGCTTCTGGAGCAATGAGAGATCGGTGATGGATGCGGAGGCAATCTTGTAACAGGGGGGTTCGAAGCGCTGCACGAAGTCGACCGACGCTTCGTCCCAGCAGGAGGCAAACCAAGGCATTTTGCGCTTCCGGCAATAGCGGTCGAGCTCCGCATATGCCGATTCATCGAGCTCGATCTTGCGTCGGTAATCGATGTAACTGAGCCGTCCCCAGGGTGTGCTCCGCTCGATGTCCCACTGGTCGCGCGGAACGCAGAGCTCCGGCGTGCGCTTCTGAAACTTGACGGCGTTACAGCCGGCGAGGACCGCCCCGTCGATGAGTTTTTGCGCGATTTCTACCGAGCCGTTGTGGTTGATGCCGAGCTCCGCAATGACGTAGACGGGTTGACCGTCACCAACCAGCTGGTTCCCGATTCGTACAACAGCAGGCTTGATCATGGGCACGCGAAAAAAGGAGCCGAGCGAGGTGGCGCGACCGTAGCATGTCCAGATTGCGGCGCATGACGCGGCGCCGACGCCTCTCTACAGCACCGCCGCGGCAACCGCGGACGTTGTCCAGTTCCCCAGCAATTTCGAGGGCTTACCATGCAAAAGTGAATGAAACAGGGTGGATGACGGGAATTGTCCCATTCCCGAACAATTTCCAGAGGTTAGAAGCCATTTTTTACACGTCGTTGGCAGTCTCGCGCGAAGGTTACTCGAAGCCGTTGCCGCCAGCGAGCCTGCCGGCCACCTAGCGTCGGCTCTCGCCGAAGCGGTGCTCCTCGCGGACGAGCCGCGCCTGGCGCGAGAAGTTCTCGCCGGGGGGCCACATGCACTGACGCGAGCGATCGAGCTTGCGGACTTGGTGCTCAAAACGACGGTGCCATGCGTCGACGCGCAAAAGGCGTGAGGGGGGGCGTGGGGGACTTGTCGCCCGGACATTCAAATGGAGCTGCACGACGCCGGACACCTTCGGTGCGTGGGCTGGACCCCAGTGCCCGCCGTCTCAATTTGAGGCCACCGTCGGCTGGAGCTGGGATAACCGCTGGAAATGGTGCTAAAATTGATGAGAGGGCCGGTGATGATATCGAGCGCGCTCAGTTACACCAAACCGAGTGCCCCGCGGTGCTCGAGAAACTCAAGACCTGGCTTTGGAGCCAAGCTGTTCTCAAGACTTTGAGCATCGGCAAAGCGGCGGCGTACGCCATCTCCAACTGGCAACGGCTCACGCGATTTGTCGACGACCAGACAATAATGCGACCGAGCGTGGCATTCGCGGACCGGTGTCGGTCGACGAAATCACCTTGGGCGAAATCTCGGCGAGGAACCCAAGTTGCCGCAGTCTTCTACTCGCTGATGGAGACAGCAAAGCTCCAGGGCATTCATCCGGGCGACTATCTGCTCGAAGCTGCGCGAGCTGCTGCACGCGGCGAAATACTCCTCCCCTGGTCCATCACCAAGTAGCCCGGGTCCGTGCGCGCGTACTCTATCTAAATACCGAATTCACGACGGGGTACCGCGAGAACTTACCGTGCAGCGGCTCATGGGCCATGGGTCGCTCGTGAGCACCAGCCACTACCTCCACCTGAGCCAGCAACAGCTGCGGGCCACGCCGAGTCCCCTGGATCGGCTCGATACCAAGCAACGCCGTCCCCGCCGCTGAGCAGCAGTGGTCAGGGCGGCCCATTGTCCGCCGAGCTCCAACCCGCAACGCCCGTCGCTCGAGGTGGCCGATATCGTGCGCCTCCACGGCGAACCGCTGCGGCAGAGCCGGAGTCTGAGCCGGGAGCAAGAGCGCGTACTAGGCGACATCGCGCGCTGTCGTACGGCTGAGCTCGGCGGGCATCTGGACGTGTGTGAATCGTGTGGCTTGGAAAAGCCATCGTACAACTCCTGCCGCAACCGGCACTGTCCCAAGTGTCAGGCGCTCAGCCAGGCACGCTGGCTGGAGGGTCGGCGACGGCGGATCCTGCCGGCCCCCGTAACGAGTCTTGAAGGTGACGCCGCG
>DASXTY010000483.1:0-4391 GCA_036505155.1 Polyangiaceae bacterium
ACCCACGGGAACAGGGGGAAGCAGCGGTGGCGCATCGGCGAGTGGGGGCGCAGCTACCGGATCTGGGGGCAATACGGGGCTCGTGTGCGGCGGAACGGTCTGCGTGGCGGGCCAGGTGTGTTGCATCGACTGCAACGGGAGAGGAACCTGCATCGAGCCGGGAGCGGTGTGCCCGGGGCTTGCTTGCCAGCCAACCGGAACCGGCGGATCGGGGCCAGAGTGCAGTGGCACAACATGCGCTCAAACTCAAGTCTGCTGCTACGCTTGTAGCGGACCTGGGTTTTGTTCGGACGGCCCCTGCCCAGGCGCCGCTTGTCCGCTTTTCGACGCGTCCGGCGGCATCGCCTGTGGCCCGAACATCTGCCAAAAAGACACGCGTTGCTGCGACCATTGCATTGGAAGCTGCGTGAATTCGTCTGCGACCATCCAGTGCCCGGACGACGTCGACCCGAATCACGTCTGCTCGGACGCTGGTGTCGGCGGCGGAACGGGTGCCTGCGCGCCGAGCAGCGGATGCGACACCACGAACGTTCCGGCGGTGGGCTGTGCGAGCGTTGGTCTCGCCCAATGCTCGCGCCCGGGAGCGCAGTGCTGCATTCCGGTGGGCCAACAGCAGTCGTGCGGCTGCCTGTACCGCTAAGCCCTGCTATCGATCCACAAAAATGCCTTGCCCGCTCCATCGTCCAGAATGGTGCGGCACACGTCGCGGAAGAGCTCGAGCTCGCTCGACCACATGGTGCATTTTTCAATCCGATCGCGCGAAACCCACCGAAAATCGGTGTGCTCTTGGTTCAGGACGACGGGCTGTTCGCGTCCGACCAGCGCACAAAAAGCCACCGAATGCCAAAGCGTGTCGTCGATGGCGGTGTAAAACGACTCGACCGTGCCGAGCCGATAAAACTCTGTGGGCGCTAGACCCGTCTCTTCCCGCAATTCGCGAATCGCCGCAGAGACGTACGACTCGCCCCGCTCCACACCCCCGCGGACGATCTGCCAAGTCTGGGCCATGTAGCTACCCTGGGCGCGATACAGCTGAAGAAACTCGTGCGATCGGCCGTGCTCATCCCGCCGAACCACGAACACCGTCACCATGTCATGGCGAGCCTGCATGAAGGATCAGACGACGTACACCATCACGAAGATCAGAGCCCAAACGATATCGACGAAGTGCCAGAACATGGCGGTGAGCGTGACGCGAGCCGGGGATGGCCGGCGCGCTGATTTTTGACCCGAGCCGGGAAGCAACGCAGCCAATAGCCCCAGGCCCACCAACACGTGCGCCGCGTGGAAAATGGTGAGCAAATAAAAGACTGACCCATAGTGCCCAGAGCTGATTTTGAAGCCCCCTCTCCAGAGCGAGGACCAGACGACCGTCTGCAGCGCCAGGAAAGCGATGCCCAGCGCCAAAGTCGCCAGTGCCCAAGGCAAGAGGGGTTGGCCCCGGCGGTGTGAGAAGACTCCGCGTTGCAACACGACGCTGCTGGCAATCAGCACGGCAGTATTGATGCCGGGCAAGAGCAGCGGAAGGCGCTTGTAGTCGAGCGGCGGCCAGGCCGCGGAGGCTTGGCGGAGCATCGCATAGGAAAAGAAAAGGGCCGCGAACATCATCGCCCAGGAGGCGAGAAAGATCACCATCCCCACCCACGCCGTCGTCGCGTGGTAGGTGGGAAGCTCGCGGGTTTCAAACTCGCCGCTCTGGCGGGATTCGTCTTCAGACTCCGGCGACGACGAAATTTAACGTACCGCCTGGCGCTTCCGCAGCACCACGAAAGCTACCCATGCGACTGCGAAAGGAAGCAGGATCATTGCGCCGAGGAGCACCAAGTAGGTAACGCTGCCCACATCGCGCCCCGCACAAGCCGGGCAAGCGGAAGCCGCAAACGCCGTCAGGAACACACCCGAGCCGGCGATGGCCGCCGCCAGCCGAGTCACCTGACCAGCCTCCAAGCCGCTTCGGTCACCAGCACCAGCGCGTAGACGCCGGGCATCGCCATGGGGATGCCCACGGTCAGCTTGAGAACCCGTTTCTCGTGGATCAGATGCATGTAGAACAAGCCGACCAGCGTTGCTTTTACAATCGCGAGCCCCACCAGCGCGATGATGACCAACGCCTTGGCGATCCCGGGTACCAGCACCACCGCGATTTCCAGGATGGTGAGCACGAACAGTGCCACGAAGATTTGCCAATACTGTTTGCGGTTGATGTGCACGTGCGACATCGATTCAAAACCCTGGTTATTTGGGAATGAGATACACGAAAGTGAATACCAGAATCCAGATCAAATCCACGAAGTGCCAGAACAGGCCGACGATCTCGACGTGGTTGTAATTGCCATCGTCGTATTTGCCCATGGCGGTGCGGATCATGATCACGGTGAGATAAGTACAACCCGAAAAAACGTGAGCGCCGTGAAACGAGGTGATCAAGTAAAAAGTCGTAGCGTAGTGCGACTTACCGAAGATCAGCCCTTCGTCGGTCAGCCCGGTAGCAATTTGCTCACCGATGTTTCCGCCGACCAGGTGCCCGAGCCACTCGATGCCGAAGTACTCTTTGAACTGCCCGCAGAGAAACAGAAGGCCGCCCAAGATGGTCAGGCACAAGAACTTGACCGTGGCCTTTCGGTCTCTTTCGACCGCGGCCGCGAACGCCAACACCATGGTGACGCTGGAGCAGATGAGCAGGAAGGTGAGGACGGCAGTGAACTTCAGGCCCAAAATTGGAGCTCCCTCGGGGATCCACCGGGCGCTGCCGCCCCGTAAGATCGCGTACGCGAGGAGCAGACCGGCAAAAGTGAGCGCATCCGAAAGCAGGAAGATCCACATCCCGATCTTCCCCGAGGTGGCGGTACCGTAATGGGCATCCGCCGGCCAATCGCCGGGCATCAACTTGTGGTGGGCGTGTTCAGCAGCTTCGGCATCCATCAGCGTCGCGCCTTTACTATCGCCCTGTTCGACCGGGGTCAAGAGGCGTGCTGCGGTCGGAGAACCTTGTTCCAGCTGATTTGGCGTGTTAGAGACGCCCCCATGGCGGTCGCGCCGGCTCTGTCAGGTCGGACACTTTCCGACATTCGGACACCTCCCGGCATTAAGGCACGTGCCGGGAAGTTATTGGCTCGGCCGCTGTTTTGGACGGCGCTGGTGGGAGTGGCCGTTTCGGTTGCCGTTTCCTTGGCGGCCAGGCACCTTCGGCCTCCGGCGCTGCGGACGCTGGGCAGCGTCCCCGATTTCCATTTGCTCGACCAGCGCAGCCTGGCCTTCGGTACGGAGCAGCTCCGCGGTAAGGTGTGGGTCGCGGGGTTCATCTTCACCCGCTGCCCCACTGTATGTCCAAAGCTCACGCGCTGTATGGGTGAGCTCCAAGCGCAGACTCAGGGCTTCGGTCAGCGCTTCCACATGGTGTCGTTCACCGTGGACCCTGAGGGTGACACGCCTTCGGTGCTGTCCGAGTACGCCAAGAAGTACGGGGCGAACCAGCGGACCTGGAGCTTCCTCACCGGTACGACGGACGACGTCCGGCGCACGGTCGTATCCGGCATGAAGATCGCCATGGGACGAGAAGGACCGCGCGATAACCCGAACAGCATTTTCCACGGAACCAAGCTGGCGCTCATCGACTCACGAATGGCGATCCGGGGTTATTACGAGTGCGAAAATGACGCGGAGAAGCAGCAGCTGGTTTCTGACATTGCCCACTTAGTCCACGGCGAATGACGAGACCCTTGGCCGGCTTGCGTTTTTATAACGACCTGACTGCGCCTGACCGCTCGGGAATCGTGGCGCAGGTGGAAGCCCAGCGCGAGCGCGTAAAACGGCGCTTCGCCGATGTGGCGCGCACACTTGCCGTGATGAGCGGCAAAGGCGGGGTCGGCAAGAGCTTTGTCACCTCGCAGCTAGCGACCGGGCTCGCGGCACGGGGCCACCGGGTCGGCGTGTTGGATGCGGATCTGTACGGCCCGACCATCCCGCGACTCTTGCACCTGGCGCGTCCCCCCGGAGCCGCAGAAGGGCAAGAGCTCGCGCCCGGCGAGACCGCGGACGGCGTGCGCGTCATCTCGGTCGGCTATTTGCTCGGCCGCCAGCAGCCGCTCGAGTGGAAGGAGCCGGCCGGCGACGGGTTCGTCTGGCGCGGGACACTGGAGGCCGGGGCTCTTCGAGAGCTGCTCGCCGATGTCGCCTGGGGGAAGCTCGATGTGTTGTTGGTGGATCTACCGCCGGGAGCAACTCGCCTCACCGACCTGCACGAGCTGCTGCCCGGGCTCAGCGGAGTGCTCGCAGTAACCATTCCCGCGGATGAATCTTTGGATTCCGTCCACCGAGCGCTCACCGTGGCCCGTGACCGCAAGCTGCCCATCGTGGGTCTGGTGGAGAACATGGCCCGGGTGGCTTGCCCC
>DASXTY010000484.1:0-2547 GCA_036505155.1 Polyangiaceae bacterium
GAATCGGAACGACAAGAAGCTTGTCGACGAGGCACGCGTGTGCCTTCAAGAACGTGCCGCTTCTGCGAGCTCAGTGAGGTAAGTGAGGTTCGAAATGAACATGAAAAAACACGGCCCCGCCCACACTGGCTCGCCTCTGAAGACCCGCGACGGTTTCAGCATTCTGCTTCGCTACGGCAGCGGACAGCGCAGCCGTTTCACCATCAAGCTCATGGATGAACGAGCCGCCGAGAAGCGCGCCCGTGCCTTGCGTGAACTCGCCGGGGAGCTCTGCCGGCTGAACAGACCAGCGGAAGCCAAGATCATTCTGACGCGGGCGGCGGAGGTGCAGAACGAGCAGGACTTCGAGAAGGTGAAGAGTGTTGCGGCGGAGCTCATGGGAGAAAAGGACACCGCGAAACTCAAGGTGGTGACGTTCACCGAGATGCGGGCACGCTGGACCGGCGGCGACCTTGCCCGCACCTATCCTGACCACGTCAAGGCGAAGGCTACGTCGGAGCTCGATGCCGCCCGCTGCTCGACCATGGAGGCGGTGCAGATCGCGCCTGGTCTCAACTTCGGCGAGCTACCCATCGACCGCGTCACCATCGACCACTGCGAAAAGGTCATGAGCAATCTTCCGGAAAGCGCGAAGCGCCCGGCAACGCGGCGTCAATACGCGCAGCTCATTCACCGCGTCATGGCGATCGCCGTTTACCCTTGCCGCCTCATCGCCGCGAATCCGCTGCCCAAGGGCTTCATGCCGAAGGTGGGCAAGCCGCCCGCCTATCCGTTTCTCTACCCCGAGGAAGATCGGGCGCTGCTCCGGTGCGAAAAGGTTCCGCTACCGTACCGCGTGCTTTATGGTTTCCTGGCACGCGAGGGCACACGAGTCAGCGAAGCGACGGGGCTCGACTTCAAGGACCTGGACCTCGAGATCGGCGCCGTGTCACTCGACCGGAACAAGACGAACGATCCGCGCACCTGGGCGCTCGACCCGGGCGTTTCTCGAGCGCTTCGACTTTGGCGGGGCTTGGCAAAGAACGACGGGTCTTTGCGGATGTCCCGGCAGCGGACTCTGCCCGGCTCGCGGCGACGCTCCGCGGGCACCTGAAGGCAGCGGGCGTCGACCGCCCTGACCTTCACGAGACCGGCACGAACCGTCGAGCCATGCGAGCCCATGACCTACGCGGAACCTTCGTGACGCTGGCGCTGGCGAACGGACGATCCGAAGCGTGGGTGGCGGACCGGACCGGCCACACCACCAGCGCGATGATCAACCGCTACCGGCGAACCGCCCGCTCTGCTACTGAGCTCGGGCTTGGCCTACTGGCACCCCTCGATGAAGCGATCCCCGAGCTCGCGGAAGCCCTCGAATTGCCGGGGGGTGGATCAGAGGGTGGAACAAAAGACGAATTGACCGGTGGTCACGAAGTAGCTAACTACCTGAAATCACAAGAAAAGCCGAAGTGGCGGAACAGGCAGACGCGGCGGACTCAAAAGTCTACCAGCGTATTTCAGAGCAGCATGAAAACAGCCACTCCGCAGAAAACATGCCGAGCGGTGAAACCGACGTCGGCCATCGTAAGCCGTTTCCAAGCGCTCCGGGGCAATCCCGGGGCAATGAGTCAGAAGGGCTGACCGAAAAATCCAGGTTTGAAAATGCACCTGGATTTTTTGACACCAAGGGGAGCCCAACCCCTAAAAAAGTTGGGACCGACCCGGTAGAAGCCGCCCTTGCCGACGCTCTGACTCGAGCCTCGGTCGCCGGCGAATGGACGGTGGTCGCGCAGCTGGCGGCGGAGCTCCAGGCCCGACGAGAAGCGCGCGCGAAGGTGGTTCAGCTGGACTCAGAGAGGGCGCGGAGGGGCAAGCAATGACCGCGTGTCGCGACTCTGGGCGATTAGCGCGCGCTGGTGTTCCCGCTCTGGAAACTCATGCCACCACCGCCTTAGCATCCCGCTTGCGGATGACAGCGCACACAGCTGGGCGATACTCCTGGACTATCCTTGCCTTGCTCGGTCACATCGCGTGTCCGGGCTGCGGCGTCAATCCGGAGACCGTTCGGGTCAAGGTGAGCGCGTTCCCGACTGACGATCCCGCGCTTGAGCAGCCTTCCCTGTGTTTCGTCAAACCGAAGGGCCTTTCGCAGGCAGACCCGGAGACTCGAGTGCGGTATGGCGAAATCGCGGCAGTGTGCAAAGCCGTAGCGCTTAGCAGGGGCGTTGGTGCACCTAGCGTGGATGACACGTGTCTCAAAACATACATAGGCTGGCAAGTGTCAGCGGGCCCGGGGCGCGGGGAAAGCAATCCAGGATGCGTTTCGCGATGGAACGCGCTTCTCGAGGCAGATGTCATCGGGTGTCATCAGACGTCGGAGGTCCATAGGACTTTCCAGAAAGAGATGACAATCGTATTGCGCGACTCCAAGGACGAACGTTCCATTTACGAGAGCCACGCGGTGCTCCTCAGCGAGCACCCGGACATTCGACAAGAGACTGCGGTTGCCCTTTGCCGGGCGGCCCTGCGCGACTTCCCTCGTCGGCTGGAAGGGGCGTTGTATGATGC
>DASXTY010000485.1:0-5451 GCA_036505155.1 Polyangiaceae bacterium
TCTGCCCGGGCTCGCAGATGGCCAAGTAGGGATGAATCGACGGGATGTGGTGGCTGACGTCCCCCATGTCCGTCGACCCGGAACCCACGCCGGAATCGACTTCACGGGGGGTGCGGCCGAGCGCGCGGAGCGCAGCTCCGAAACGCCGCGCGATGGTCATGTTGTTGCGCATATCGCGATAGCCGCGTTGAGCGTCGGATTCCAGGTGCGCGCCGCACGCCAGAGCGGCAGCGCGCGCACAGCGTTCCACGATTTCCAGCACTCGATCGAGCTCCGACTGGCTGAGCGCGCGCACTGAAAACTCACACGCCGCGTGCTCGGGGATGATGTTTACCGCCTGACCGCCGTTGGTGATGAATCCGTGCACGCGAACTCCGTCACGAAAATGCACGCGCTGCGAATCCACCAGATGAAACGTTTGCATGCAAGCGGTTAGCGCGCTGGATCCGGACCAGGGAGCTGCAGCCGCGTGGGCTGGCTTGCCGCGAAAACGCATCGTGACCCAGGCCCCGGCCAGGGCGGGGTGCGCCAGAATGTCCCGGTCGAAGGGGTGGTACATCATGGCCGCTGCAATTCCTTCGAATACACCCGCTTCCAGCAGCCGAATCTTGCCACCGCCGCCCTCTTCTGCCGGCGTGCCGACGATTTCCACGCTCCCCGAAAGACGCTCGGCGAAGCGCGACAACGCCAAAAAAGCGCCTGCGGCTCCCGCAGCGATCAGGTTATGTCCGCACGCATGTCCAATTTCGGGCAGGGCGTCGTATTCGGCTAGGAGTGCGATTCTGGGTTCTCCTTGACCGGCGCGGGCGCGAAACGCTGTGGGCAAGCCCCCGACGGCGCGTTCCACGCGGACTGGACCGAAACCTTCCAGAAGCTCCGCCATCCAGCTGCTCGCCTGACGCTCCTCGAACCGGAGCTCGGGGTGTTGGTGGATGCGCAGCGCGAGATCGCGGAGCGGCGCCCCGAGCTCGTCGACTGCTCGATCCAGCTCCGACCTATCGACAAATTCGCGCCGGTCCGTCATCGAGTGGACCATAGCCCAAAATCCTACCCGAAACACCCTTGGTTCAGCCCTGCGTGTCCTGCGTGTAGGCACACATGTTGCGTAACGCTGTTGGTGTACTAGCTTTGGGAGGCATGGGCTCCCGCAAAATCAGCCCCACGCTGCGCGTTCTGCAAGAGATCCGGGATGAGCTGCGCCAACACGGTGAGCTGCTGCGCGAGCACGGCGAGCTACTGCGCGAGCACGGCGGTCGCCTAGAAGCCATCGAGCGCCGTCAGACTGAGACGGAGGTGCGGATTGCGACGGAGCTCACTGCGGTTGCCGGTGCCGTGCAGGAGGTGCGGGACCTGTTGCGCGAGCGACTGGATGACCGGACACGCGTTGACGACCATGAAGCGCGCCTTCGCGTGCTAGAACGCAAGGTCGGCTGACGGAGCTCGCTATCCGTCGTATTCGCTAGAATCGGGGACTTCATCCAGACCGGCGCCGCCTCGCACCGGGATGGCTCGTGCAGCGGCTACCTTTTCCAGAGCCCGGGACAGGCCGCGGCGATCGCTCACCAGGGGCAGCGATGAGCGGGATCCATCCCACAGATCGAGCAGGATGGTGTCCGGCGAATCCAGAATAATCCGATCGATCTGGGCCCATTTGTAACGGCGCACTCGGGGCAACAGGGTTACAACGTCACGGTATTCGATGCCGTCGCCCCGAACACGGACCCCGCGCATGCCGGCCCGGATCACGGACGCAATCGAGCTGATGATCAAAAGCGTAGCGAGCGTGCGGGAGCTTATCAGTCGATTGATGTCTCGCTGAACCACATATTCGTTCAACCGCGAACTCGGCGGGCTCATCTCTCCAGCCAGCACCAGTCCCGCCACCACCAGCGCGATGAGCAAATACAGGACGGACGGAAGCCGCACGGAAAGCGGAGGACCGAACACGGCCTCGGTGGGCCGATACGTCATGTCGAAACCCGGCGGGCGGGACGGCCTGGCCACCAATGCCGAGCTTAGCCATCTCGGCGGGACTTGAAAAGCGCGCGCTGCCCGAGCAACGCCGGCCGGCTTTGGACAAGGTTGCCGCCCGGCGGCATCCGCGCTAAGCGAGAGCGATAGCTCCTTGGAAAAGGGCGCTATCACCAAGAGGAACCATGAAGATCTTCATCGACACCGGAGACCTGGGCGAGGTCAAAGAAGCGGCGTCCATGGGCGCCATCGACGGGGTGACCACCAATCCTTCGCTACTTTCTAAGGCCGGCAAGCCCATTCGCCGTGCCATTGCGGAGATTTGCGAGGTCGTCGACGGGCCGGTATCGGCCGAGGTACTCGCCACCGATACACAAGGCATCCTCAAAGAAGGGCGCGAGCTCAGTAAGATTCACCCGAACGTGGTGGTCAAAGTGCCGCTTTTGGTGGACGGACTGAAGGCGGTGCGAACCTTCAAAAACGAAAACATCCGTACCAACGTCACTTTGTGTTTCTCGCCGACTCAGGCTTTGCTCGCTGCCAAGGCAGGGGCTGGTTTCATCTCTCCATTCATTGGTCGTCTGGACGACATCTCGGAAGAGGGAATGCGACTCATCGAGCAGATCGTCAAGATTTACCGCGCTTACAGTTTCAAGACGGAAGTGCTGGTGGCCAGCGTTCGCCATCCGGTTCACGTTCTTCAGGCAGCGCTACTGGGCGCCGACGTTGCCACCATGCCGCTCAAAGTGATAAACCAGCTGGTTCAGCATCCGCTCACCGAAATCGGACTCAAGAAGTTCCTGGAGGATGCCAAGAACATCCCGAAGGAGTGAGGCGAAGGCTTCCGCCCGTCGCTCCAGCTCTTTGAGACACGACGCAGCAGCCAGTAGCGTAGTCAGGCGACAAGCTCCGGGCTCACCGTCGTTGAGTGCGCGTTCGGTCAAAAACCTGGCCGACCAAATGTTATCTTCGCTCGAGCTCCCGGGCGCCGAGCTCAGCGTGCTCTTGGCCAATGACCGCATGATGCGCGCCCTCAACCGCATACACAGAAAAAAGGACCGCACCACGGACGTCTTGGCTTTCCCCTTGGATGCGCCGCCCATCGCCAGACCCCCGATGGGCGCTCCAAACCGCGCATGGATGTTGGGGGATGTCGTTATCTCGCTGGACACCGCGGCCAGACAGGCGCGCGCGCGCCGACGCTCCCTCCTCTGGGAGGTGCGCCAGCTCCTGGCCCACGGCCTGGCGCACCTGCTCGGCTACGACCACGTCCGAACGAAAGACCGCCTCCAGATGGGAAAAGTTACCCGTCGGTTGGTTCGGGCGGCCTCAGTAGGGCAGCCGAGCCGGGTGACCCCTGACCGGACCTCGGCAGGGAACTGAGCCGGGCCACTCGACGCCCCTTTTATTTCCAGCTCGGCATGCGAAAAGCCAGTCTAAGCCCGCTAATTTGCTCATGAAACGGGCTCGTCACCTAGGGCCCCTGGTAAACGGCCAAAGGCTGACCCGGGGGTCACAAAATGGCGTTCCGTACGCTCCGCCCGATGGGGCTCACGACACTCTGGCAGAAAAATAGCTAGATTTGTTGTCCGAGCCCGCGGTTTTCTACTTGAAAGGCCTAAACGGCCCTGATATCCGTCGGCTGCCACGGTGCAAACCGCGATTTTCGCGGCCACCGTGGACGGCGGAAATGGCATCCCACGAATAAACGGACTCTGGCACAGGAGAAAGCGCATGGCAGGGAAGAGGCTTACTAAGGCGCAGGTCATTGCTGAGCTCGCCAGTTCATCAGATTTGGACAAGAAAAGCGTCGGCAGGGTTTTCGAATCACTGCTGGAACTCATTCGCAAACAGCTTTCAGCGCGGGGCCCCGGGGAATTTGTAGTCCCGGGCCTGGTGAAGCTGCGTGTGGTGAAGAAGCCCGCGACCAAAGAACGGCAGGGCATCAATCCTTTCACCAAGGAACCGATCACGATTCCCGCGAAGCCTGCGAGCAAAAAAGTTCGCGCGACGGCGCTAAAGAATCTCAAAGACCTGGTTCAGTAACGGTAATCGGGAGCGTCTCCCCCGAGGCGCGCCCGACCGCGAATGAGTCGCCCAGTCCGGCGAAGCCGGCGGGCGCAAATGAGTCGCCCAGTCCGGCGAAGCCGGCGGGCGCAAATGAGAGCTCCCCGACCTTCTCTAGTGTCAGACTGACGCGAAAGAGGGTCGGGGTTCTCGTTTTGTGCTCGGCTACCAGTAGAAGGTCAACCCGCCGCGCAAGAGCCCACCGTTGGAAGCATTGGTGGCGTAGTGCGTGCTGGGGTCGATGAATTCCGGCACCGATCGCGTTTTTGAATCGGTCCGGCCCCGCGCAAAGCCCACCAGGTCCACGTTGATGGCGGTTTTTGCGACGATGCGAAACTCGGCGCCGATGCCGATTTGGCCCCCAAAATAGCTAAAGCGATGCTGCCCGAGCTCGCGTTCGACTCCCGCGACCGGGAGCACGTTGACCGTGGCGCGGCTCAACCCGAGGCCAACCAGAGTGTAGATCTGTAGGCGATCCCGAGGGTTGAAGAACACCATGCCATTGAGCAGAAATGCCGTTTCGTTCCGATCGAATCCGTTCCAATCTCTCCCGCCGAAGAAATCCAAGCCGGCGTCGAACGCAAAATACCCGATTGGCCGAAGACGCAAACTGAATCCCAGTCCGGCCATGGAAGCGCTGGGGCTCATTCTTCGGTCACTACCCATCAGAACCTTTTCGATTCTCAAATTCAGCCCCCATTCGCGATGCCGGAGGCGTCGCCTTGGCCGCGGGGATTCCTCCAGAGTGCGATCGACCACCGAAATCCCACTGGCTTTCTTGGGGGGAGCTTCCTCGGCTTGCGCTGGTGGCTCTTCGGCGGGCTCCTGCTCTCCGGGCTCCTCCGCGCGAGATTCTTCTTCTTCGCAGAACCAGTCCCCTTCTTCGCAGGAACCCTTACCGAGCGCGCTCGCCGACGCGGTCAGCGTTACCGCACCGACAAGCAGGGCAGGAATGCAGCGCATGGGCGTTGGCTCCTGAATCGCATCGGCGGGCTGGTCACATGTCGCCCGCCTGGAGACTCAGGTTAGCAACCTCCAGGCGACTTTCCAGGGGACCAGACGTTGCCCGTTTACACCAAGCGGCGACGCTCCGAATACTTCGAAAGCAGATTCCATGCCATGCGTCATTTTGAAACCGGGCCACGTTCAGCCGGTCTGGGCTGGGCACCCCTGGGTGTACGCTCAAGCCATAGAGCGCGCCGAAGGCAATCCAGTGTCCGGCGACGAGGTCGACGTGCAGGACCCACGCGGAAATTTCTTGGGCCGCGGGCTCTACTCGCCCACCTCCGCCATCCCCGTCCGCCTGTATACGCGGATCGCCACGGAGAGAATCGACGAGCAGCTCTTCACCAGGCGCATCGCGCACGCAGTTGCCCGGCGAGCGAGAGTTCTGCTCCCATCGGTCGAGACCAA
>DASXTY010000486.1:0-1836 GCA_036505155.1 Polyangiaceae bacterium
ACCAGCCGAACCAAAAGATGCCTGCGACGGCCGCAATTTGGATGGCAAAGAAGGGAGAAGCTTTGAGCCAAGCGATGCTTTTCGCATTGCTCGTGACCTCGGACGTCGACATATCCCTCAAGCTAGCGCTCCGCTCGTCAGAAACGGGTCATGTCACAGTCACGACTGTCGCTCGGCTCCCGTTCTGCCCGTTTCGAGCGCGGGCCGCGGGCCGCGGGGCCGTTTCAGATCGAGACGACGGACGCACGAAATCTGCGCCATCCGACGGCTCGGCCGACGGATTCCAAGCGCACCGGAGCGCGTCGCGTCACGGGCCGAAGCCGCCGCGTTGCGCCGAGCTGAGCGCTGCGCCGTTCGAGGCGATCACCCGTTTGTACCAGTGCGCCGAGTCCTTCAGCGTGCGCTTTTGCGTTGGATAGTCGCAAAAAACCAGCCCAAAGCGATGCTTGTAGCCGTGCGCCCATTCGAAGTTGTCGATGAAGGACCAGTGAAAGTAAGCCTCGATCGGCACGCCGTCGGCCAGCGCTCGGCGCAACTCGAGCAGGTGACGGTCCATGAAGTCGATCCGCGCGGCGTCGTGCACCTGACCGTCGAGTGACGGCCAATCACGCGAAGAGAGGCCATTTTCGGTAATCACGATCGGCTTTTGGTAGCGCTCCCAAAACAAGCGCGGGCCCCAATACATTGCTTCCGGCGTGACCAACCATTCGAAGGCGGTGATCGGATAGCCGACCGGCGTCTTGACCACCTCGGGCCCGGCCTCGGCGGCGCGCACGTATTGGCCTTGGTAGATATTGATGCCGCAGAAATCCACCGGTTGGCTGATCAGCTCCAGGTCGCCCGCGGCGATCCGCGGCACCTGCTCGCCGAAAAAACGCAGGCCTTCTTCGGGGTAGTGCCCCAAGAACACCGGATCCATCCACCAACTATTGGTCCACGCCGTTTCAGCGTTCACCGCGAACGTGGCTTCGCGCGCGGCGGCCAAATCGGCAGCGCTTTCCGTTTCCGGGATCTTCGCCAAACCGACTGGAGCAAAGCCGATGCGAGCGGGCTTTGCGCTGGCCGCGCGAATCGCTTGGACCGAACGTCCATGCGCGAGCAATGAATGATGGCCGGCCAGGAGCACCTCGGCAAAACGCAGGCGATCCCCGGGCGCGTGCCGGCCTTCATGGTGACCGGCGCCGATGAAGACCTGGGGTTCGTTCAGCGTCATCCAGTTCCGAACGCGGTCGGACAATTTGCGCGCCACGACCTCGGAGAACTCGCCGAACCACTCCACGGTGTCGCGATTCAACCAGCCGCCGCGATGATAGAGCGCGAGCGGATAGTCCCAATGAAAGAGCGTGACCCACGGGTCGATACCGGCAGCCAATAGCTCGTCGACCAAGCGGTCGTAGAAATCCAAACCCCGCTCGCTCACCCGGCCCACGCCGTCCGGCATCACGCGTGGCCACGAAACGCTGAGCCGATAAGCACCGAGCCCGATCTGCTTCATCAAGCCGACGTCTTCACGGTAGCGCGCGAAGTGATCGCACGCGACCTCGCCGCTCTGCCCGTTCCAGACCATGCCCGGCTTTTTGCAAAACATGTCCCAGGTCGACAGGCCCTTGTCGTCTGCATAGGCTGCGCCTTCGATCTGATACGACGCCGCAGCAGCGCCCCACACGAAATTAGCCGGAAAGGTCCTCATTGGGCCGCCACTCTTCCCCAACGCCTGGCCAATTGCCAGAGCCAAGCCGACCCCCACGGGCTCACGCCAAAGAAGCTGTCTTTCCTAAGCGGACAGGCTCAAGCGCCGAGCAGCTTGCGAATGCCGCCCAGCAAGATCTCCGGCGT
>DASXTY010000487.1:0-14659 GCA_036505155.1 Polyangiaceae bacterium
AGTTCGCTTGCAGACATTGGGCCCCGACTTCAAGCCGCTCGGAGATCCGGTAACGGTGTCCCCTGCCGGGGCGAACGCAGGCCAGGGAACGGTGTGGACGCAGGAGAGCTCCGCGATGTCGTTGTTTCTGGTCACCAGCGACGGACGGCACGAGCTTTGGGGAGCAACGTTGAAGTGTCGGTAGTTCTCGCCCCAATCCCCACATTTCTTCGCGCACCCCAACGGTTAACTGACCACTCAATTCACTTTTTTCAGCGCTTGCAGAAAGTGTGCTGCATCGACGAAGTCGGTGTAACGAAGCGCTTGCTTACCAGAGGAGTCGAATACCAACAGGGTGGGAAGGCCCACCACCCGGAACTTTTCCAGGGTGGCCTCCACTTTGGGATTGTCGTCGTGGGTCGCATCTAGCCTCACGGTCACGAAACGGGTGGACTCAGCCAGCACTCCGGGATCGGAAAACGTGAGCTTTTCGAGCTCCTTACAAGCCGCGCACCAGTTCGCCGTAAAGTCGATGAGTAGGGGTTTCCGCTCGCGCAAAGCCCTGGCTTGTGCTTGCTCCACGGTGGTTTTTTCCCAGTCGAACGATTGCGCGGGCCTCGCAGCGGCGATCACCAATGCGAACACCCCCAAACTGGTAGACGTCACGCCCGCGAGCTTTGCGAGCTTTGCACCTGCCCCCGAGGCGCTAAAGTCGCGATGCACCCCGCCGAGTGCCAAGCCGAGCACCGTTATCAGAGCCGCCAACCCCGAAAAAGCGCGCGTGCGCGGCATCCACGCCACCAAAACCGGAAACGCGCTTTCTAAGATATAGAGAGCGACCACAACCAACAAGATGCCGAGCACCGATTTTACGTGCACCATCCAGCGGCCGCTCTTGGGCAAATGCACGGCAAACGCTCCGACCAAGAAAAATGGCGCGCCGAGACCGAGAGAAAAAGCGCTCATCGCCAAGGCGCCGAGCCCCGCGCTTTTGGTTCGCGCAATCCAGGTCAGAATTCCGGTGAGCACCGGCCCAGTACAGGGAGCGGCAATGAGTCCGCAAACCATTCCCACCCCAAAAGCGCCGCGATAGCCGAAGCCGCCCACCTGAGCCAGCCGGTTGGTCCAACTCGAGGGGAGGGCGAGCTCGAATGCGCCGAACATGGACATCGCCATAGCCAAAAACAGCCCAGCGATGGCCGCCACCACCCAACGGTTTTGCAACACCGAACCGAACATGCTGCCGGTGACCCCGGCCATCACTCCCAACGGTACGAAGGTGGTGATAATTCCAAGCACGAACGCGCCGGAAAGCCCTGCGCTGTGCCAGTGCGATCTACTTTCTCGTGCGCCGAAGACGCTGACCGTCACTGCGATCATCGGGTACACGCAGGGAGTCAAGCTCACCAGCAGTCCGCCGACCAGTGCGGCCAGCGCTGCGTACAGTGGTCCTCTACTGAGCGCTTCAGTGAAAGCATCCGCGCCGACCGGCTGTGCAACTGCAAGGCTCGGAACGCTTACCCACAGCGCGACCGCGCTCAAAGATTGGGCGATCCGGCGCGGTAGCCTCATGCTCCTTCCGGTGCCGCCCTCCGAAGCTTGTTGCGTGCGCGGCTGATGAGACGCTTAGCTTGCTTGAGCTCCCCCTGAAGGGCAACTTGCAAGGCTACGCGCCCCCCGCCTGTCCGCCTCACGAACGCCAGCAGGTACCCCGTGGCGGCCTTAAAGTCGCCGTCTGCAAAAGCGAGCTCGCCCAAGACAAACTGACCGTAACCTTGCCCACAGGGGGCATCCGCCAAAAGCTCGCGCACCGCCCCGAGCCCCTCCACCGTTTCACCGCACGCAAGGCGCGCGAGTGTGAGCTGCCCCAGGTACAGCGGTTTGTCGATGGTACCCCAACGGGCTGCACGCGACAGCGGCCCAATTGCGTCCGAGGCGCGCCCCATAAGATACAGCGTGCTCCCCAACGTCCATAAATGAAAGGCGCGGCGCGACGGGGGGCTCACTCGGCTTGCGAGCCGCAAGTGTTCGATTGCCCCGGCGGAATCCCCGAGGCCGATGCAGGCTCGAGCTGCGTCCTGGCGGGCCACGTCGGGCATGATGGCCAGAGCCACCATATCTTCTGCGATCTGAAGCGCTTCGCGAAACAGCCTGCTCTCCATCCTTGACAGGTAGAGCTGTCGAAGTAGCATCGCTCGAGTCGTGCGATCGACGGTCCCGTCCTGTGACAGCCCTCGCTTCGCGTACTTGGCGCGCATTCCTGAAGTGCGCGCCAGGGTTGCCTTACGCAACAGGGCCTCAGGATTTTGGGCCTCGGCGGGAGCCAGGGGCATGCGCGACATACTCACTCGAAGGTAGCAGTACCTGTACCCCCGTCCAGATTTCGACGCTTCAGCCGCGTGCTGGACCGACCCCCCAGCCGGAACCCGCGCCAGGTTTTCGGCCTAGTTCCACGCTCCCTTTCAGGGTCGACCCACGCCAGCCGACCGGGCCGGCGTCCTCGGGCGATACCGGGTTGGTCCGGTGCTCGGGTAACAATTCGCAAGCATGAAGGCTCCGCCTCGCTGCGTCCTTGAGTTCAGGGACGTTCACCCCTGGGTGCGTTATGCCGAACGCGAGCCGTGGCGCGAGCCGATGTCGACGCGCAGCATTTTCGATCACGAATTCATTTACGTGATCAAGGGCTGGGTGCGCGCAGAGTGGGCCGGCCGAAAAACGCTGATGGTGCCCGGCGACCTTTGGGTGGTGGAGCCGGGCGAGCCTCACGCAGGAGTACCCGAACCGCGCCTGACCGAGATATTTGGCGTTCACTACGATTACGTGACGCTCCGGGACTCGCACCGGATCAGTTATCCGATGGTCGATCACGTCCGCTTGCCAGCGCCGCGCGACCGAGCGACGTTTCCAGGGGGACTGGTGCTGAGCGGCGTGTATCGCGCCGCGGTGCTCCCTGATTTGCGCGCTCCCTTCGCGCGACTGGTTCAGGCTTACCAGGAGCGCCGGCCTGCCGACGTGCTCAGAGTGCGAGCACGGTGGATGGAACTTTTCTATCTGTTGGTGTGGGCGCTCTCCGGCGGCCCTGCGCGAGCCGGAAGCCTGGCCAAACACCGGCGGCAGGTCGAAAAGGCTTTGGGCTGGATCGAAGCCAACTTTGCTGGGCCATTCGATCGAAACCACCTGGCAAAACTGGTGAATCTGAGCCCGAGTCACCTGACGCATCTGTTCAGGCGCTTGACCGGGCGATCCCCGCTTCAGCACGTGCAACATCTCAGAATGTCGGAGGCCAAGCGCCTGCTGCGCGAAGGGACCATGAGGGTGCAAGAAATCGGCCGTCGCGTCGGGTACGAAGATCCGTATCACTTTAGCCGGGCATTCAAGAAACATGAGGGTTTTTCACCCCGCGCCTATGGGGAAATGATCCGTCGGCGTTAGTCCCGTGTCGGGGGGTCTGTGTCTTCCCTCCCGTGCCAGTGCCCGCATTCGCGTCCGTGCTCCGCCCGCGTGCCGGCTTTTGATGATGTGTCACAAACATCCATTATAGATCCTTTTTCTCCATTCTTTCACCGAGTTTTCTGAGTAATATTCTCGATATTCGTATCATATTAATCCAAAAGCGCGAGGCCAATCATGACCCCTATTTCGGTCCAACCTAATGTTTGGAAGCCAAAATCCAGCTCGCCTGTTGCCGATCAAGAGCTCGCCGATCTCCTGGCCACGCGGCGTCCGGGTTTTTCGTTGCCCCAACCCTTTTACACGGACGAGCGAATCTTCTTGACCGATGTAGAACGGATCATAAAGCGCTTCTGGCTGTTTGCGGGACACGCATGCCGCATTCCGCGCGAGGGCGATTACTTTACTTGGCAGGTTGGCGGAGAGCCCATCGTCATCATTCGCGGGCGGGACGGTCGGGTGTACGGGCATTACAACGTATGCCGCCACCGGGGTTCGCTGGTTTGCGTGGCGGATCAAGGCACTGCACGTAAGCTCGTGTGCCCCTATCACCAGTGGGTGTACGATAGGGATGGAAAGCTGCTAGCGACGCGGCATTTCCCCAGCGACTTCGATAGGTCGGCTTATGGGCTCAAGCCGGTTCACGTCCGGGTGCTCGGCGGCCTGATCTTCATTTGTCTCGCTGACCAGCCGCCGGAGTTCGAGCCTTTCGCGCGGGATGCCGAGCCCTTGGTGCGTCCGTACGAAATGGAGCGGACCAAAATTTGCGCTGTCCGCCGCTATTCATTGCGCGCAAACTGGAAGCTTATCACGGAAAATTTCCGCGAATGTTACCACTGCGGGGGTGGCCATCCCGAGTATTGCAAGATCGTGCTCGGCGCGGGCACCGATCACCCGGTTTATTCCAAAGACAAACACGCCGACGTTTGGAGAGACCGCGAAGCTCACTGGCAGAGCCTGGGACTTTGCACCGGCGTCGTGCCGTTCACGGAAAAGACCTGGCACCACTGTGCTCGCTATCCGTTTCGGCCGGGCTATGTCAGCGAGACTTTGGACGGGGAGCCTTGCGCGCCGCTGCTCGGCAAACTCGCCCATCGCGACGCGGGCGTATTTGCGATGGTCACCTATCCGAATTTCTGGCACGAGTGCTCCGGCGATTATTACGTAACCATTCGGATCACGCCGGTGGGCGCGACTCGAAGCGACGCCGAGATGTGCTGGTACGTGCGCGATGACGCGGAGGAGGGCAGGGACTTCGACTCGGAGCGAGTTTCTGCATTCTGGCGTGCGACCGGCGAACAGGACTGGCAGTTTGCGGAGAACAATCAGATCGGCGTGCTCTCCTCGGCCTACCAGCCGGGCCCCTACGGTCCACAAGAAGTCGAGGTTGAAAAATTCATTTTGTGGTACCTGAGCCAGATGCGCCTCGGAGAAGGGACGGTGTAGACTCTCAGCCGCCCCATGACCCGCAGCTCATCCGATGTCAGATTGTGGCGGTTGCTGTTTGCGTGCTTCGTCCCCGTGCTCGCCGGTTGTGGCCACCCCGCTTCGGTTTCGGAGTGCGAGCAGATTGTAGAGCGTATCGCGATGCTTGAGTACCAGCGGAGGTATCCGGACACCTCACCGCAGATCCTCAAAGAAAAGGCGGATGTGGAAAAGGAGCTCCAGCACGACCCCATGATGAAGCAATGCGTCGGCAAGCGAATTACCGACAAGATGATGCGTTGCGTGCGCAACGCAAAGACCGCGAAAGAAATCGTCAGCGGATGCTTCAACTAGAGTCCTGTCTCCGCAATTCGTTTCCGAATTTCGGACCGGCGCTTGGCGCCGGTGGCTTCGCCGGACAGGACCCTAGTATCATCGTCGGGGGGTGCTGGGGCACCGCCCACGGCCTTGCTTTGCAAGTCCGTCCCCCCGCGTCCGCCCTAGTGTCCCGAAGTGTTCCCGAACTTCAGCGCACCCAAAGGAATTCTTCTATGAATCACGGACGCAGGACACTAGAGCGGCTTTCGCGCTACTGCCCGATGATGGCGGCGACTGCAGGTCTGTTGCTTTCCGCTTGCCAAAAGCCGCTCAGCGACGCGGAGTGCACGCGTCTGCTCGAGCGTTACGTCGAGCTCTTGCTGCGCTCGGACCGGCCCGGTGTGAGCCCTGAAGAAGGAGTGCGGCTCAAGGCCGTGGCGCGCCAGAAAGCCGCAGGTGATCCGGCCTTCGCCGAATGCCGGCGACGGGTCTCGAGGTCCGAGTTTGAATGCGCCATGCGCGCGGAAAATCCGGACGAGCTCGAGAAATGCCTGCTGTGACGCCTCCAAAGAAGCCGACCGTGATCACGTCCGCGCCAGGCGAGCTGCGAGCTTTTCGATGGCCTGAGGGATGTCCGGTTCTGCGGAGAAAAAATCCACCCACGGATCGCCGACCTCCGAAAGCCGCGACGGCACGCTCATCAGGTTGAAGCGGGCTGGATCGAGCGCGACGTGTACCTCCGACCAGCTCAGCGGAGTGGACACCGTCGCGCCCGGAACCGCGCGCACCGAATACGGCGCAACGATGGTTCGCGAAGCTCCGGTCTGTCCGGTGTCCACGAACACGCGCGGCCCGCGTTTGGAAATTCGACGCTCCATGGTGGCAAGTTTGGGGTGCTGTGCCACCAGCAGGCGGCCCAGGAGCTCCACCATGATTTTGGCGGTTTCGAAGCTGGCCCCGGGCCCCAACGGAATGAGAGTGTGAAGCCCCTTTTGACCTGAAGTTTTGGCAAATCCGGGGAGGCTTAGCTCGTCCAGAAGCTCCTTCAGTGACAGTGCCAGCACCACTGCGTCACGAAAGGTCTTTTCGCCGATGTCGAAGTCGATGGTCAAAAAGTCGCAATCGTGGGGCGACTTTTCGCGGCTCGCCAGCACGTGAATGGGAATGCACCCGAGGTTTGCGATGTAGGCCAGGCCGTCGACGTCGTCGATGAGGAAGACTTGCTTCTTGGTGGGCTCTTCCGGGTCTTTACCCGGCTCTTCTTGGTCTTTGTCGGAAAGCTCCAGGGTTCGCATCCATTCCGGAGTGCCCAGGGGGGCATTCCACTGGTAGAAATGTTTGCCGTCGACTCCATCCGGGTAGCGGACCAGCACCACCGGCCGGCCTCGCAAAAAACGCAACATTGCGGGAGCGACGGTGGCGTAATAATCGATGAGGTCGCCTTTGGTGTAGCCGTCATCGGGCCAGAATACCTTGTCTCGATTTGAGAGGATAACGCGCGCGCTGACCTGGTTCGCGGAGCCGCCGGAAGAAGTCGGCGAACCCGCCTCGTCGCCCTCGAGTTGTGGAGCTCCGGGTCCGCGATCCCCGGGAGCGCTTTCCAGGCTTTCTTCAGGGGGCGACGCCGTGCACGCGCTGGGCTCGATGTCTCCGCGCAGCCCCAAAAATACCGGGGCGCGCAGCCGTCCCTCTTCGGTCCAACCCTGAAAGCGCACGCTCACCACCAGCTTGGGCTCGACGAGCTGCGCCTCTTTGAGGTCGTCGGGCGGCGCCCCAGCCGCCGAGGAATCCGGGCGCTGAAGCGGCTTTAGCAGCTCCAGCAGCTCATCGATGCTGCGTTCGGTAAGCCCGCTTCCCACTCGGCCCCGGAAGCGCAGCGCGCCGTTCGAGAAGCTACCCAAACACAGCGCGCCCAGCCGCTCGCGAGCCCGCTTTCCGCGGAGCCAACCGATGACTACGAATTCGTCGTCGCGATCGCACTTGATCTTCACCCAATCTTCGGAGCGCTGTGGGCCGGGCCGGTACGGCGAATTCTTGTGCTTCGCCACCATGCCCTCGAGTCGCTGCGCCTTACAAAATTCGAAGAGAGCGGTGCCGTCCCCTTCGAAATGGTCCAACACGCGAATCATGCCCGGTCCGCGGTTGAGCTCCTCGAGCAGCGCTTTTCTTGACTCGAGAGGCAATGTCAAAAGCTCGCGGCGGCCGACGGCGAGCAGGTCGAACACCACGTACACGACCGGGACTTCCGCGGATGCCCGCAGCACATCCAGCGGGCGGACAGCGTGGATCCGCGGCGCCAGACGCTGAAAGTTGGGCCTCCCCGCATCGTCGAAGGTCACGATTTCGCCGTCCAGCACCAGGCGCTCCGCCGCCAACGCCCGCACCGCCCGGGCGATTTCAGGGTAGCTGGCGGTTGCTGCACGTCCATTGCGATACCGGAGCGCCACTCCGCCCGGGTGCTTGTCGGCCAGGATCCTCACTCCGTCGAGCTTGAGCTCATAAAACCGATTTGGCTCGCTCGAGCCGGCACCGCTGGTTGCGCACAACATGGGGGTGAGCTTTCGCGCGTCGAGCTCGCGCTCCGGTGCGCCGAGCTCCGCCGCGCGCTCTTCCAAGCGCCGGGCGATCTCGCGGCGCTGCCCGAGCTCTTCCACCCTCAGCCCGGAGAGCACGCTGAAAGGCTGATCGCTCACCAGATCGGTTTCGGTGTTGGCAAACGCATCACCCTTTTTGAAGAGCAGCCATTGATTGCTTTCTGCCCGGCTGCTCCGCGGCCGATCGCCCGTGTGCACCAGCGCAAACCGCCCCCGGAGCTTGAAGCCATAGAGCTCGAAGTCTAGCTTTCCGTGCTCGAGGCCCGATTCGGCGGCCGACTCCAAGTAGCGCACGCGGCCCGCGTCCCAGACGATCATCGGCCCTGCGCCGTAATTCCCCTCCGGGATCACCTCCTCGAAATCCAGGTATTCGAGCGGATGGTCTTCCGTATGTACCGCGAGCCGCTTGTCCTCGGGGTTCAAGCTAGGCCCGCGGGGGACGGCGAAGCTTTTGAGGACCCCGCCCACTTGCAGTCGGACGTCGTAATGGGTGCGGGTTGCGGCGTGCAAATGGACGACGAACCGAGCGCTCCGGGTCTCAGAACCGCTGCGCTTCCGTTCAGGGCTGAACGGCTCATTGGTTCGGGTCGGATCCCGCTTTTGCCGGTAACTGTCCAGCTGCTCGGCCTCTAGCATGCCGGGCCCCTCGCGGTGGTCACCCGAAGTTTTTCGCAATCCAGCGGTGCCAAGGTTAGCATATAGCCATGCCGGCACGCGCCATTACCTCCGGGACCATTTCGTTTGGCTTGGTTTCAATCCCCGTCAAACTGTACACGTCGGCGGTATCCGAGCAGGTCCGCTTTAACATGCTGCACAAGAAGTGCGGCGGACGCCTCAAGCAACAGCTCCTTTGCCCGACGGACGAGGAAGTGGTGGGGCGCGCCGACACGGTGAGGGGGTACGAATACGCGCGCGGACAGTACGTCACGTTTACTGAAGAAGAGCTCAAACCGCTGGAGGCGGAGCGCAGCAACAGCATCGACATCGTCGAGTTCGTAGCGCTCGAACAGTTCGACTTCGTGCAGGTCGAGCGCTCATATTACCTCGGCCCGGACAAAGGTGGCGACAAGGCCTACCAGTTGCTCGGCTCCTCGATGAAGAGCCTGGGGCGAGTGGCGGTGGGTCGCTGGGGCGCCAGAGGCAAAGAGCAGCTGGTGCTGATTCGACCCTACGGAAAGGATGGCCTCATCCTGCACCAGCTTTATTATTCCAACGAGGTGCGCTCGTTCGATGAAATCGACACCGGGGCAACCTTCAAATTCAGCAACAAGGAGCGGGAGCTAGCACAGCGGCTCATCGAGCAGCTCTCCAGTGAAACTTTCGACGGCACTCAATACCGCGACACCTTCAGCGACAAGGTGCGGCAGGCCGCGGATCAAAAGATTGCGGGTCAGGAGATTACGGTGGCCCCGGAGGCACCGCGTGCGCAGATCATCGACCTGTTCGAAGCCCTGAAGAAGAGCGTCAGCGCGCGGCCGCTAAAGAAGACGACTCCACAAAAGGCGCCGCGCGGACGCAAGGCCGAGTCGGGCTGACGACTCTGGATGTCGTAACCCACCCCCTGACCCCTAAGCCCCTACTTTACGTCCGGCGTCGGGAGCGCGCAGCGGCCGTTGATACAGAGGTAGCTCGGGTCGCAACAGTCCGCCACGACGTTGACCGGAGCTACGAATCAAGTAGCGTCTTTTAGAAATGCCGGCCAGCGTGCGCCGTCGCTCCCGGCCGTGTCTCTGCGCGGGAGCGACTTTCTTGGCGATCGCGCTGGAAACCGGCCTCGCCCGACCCGAGCCACGGGAAGAAATTCGGCTGGACTTCACGGCCCCTGCGGGCTGCCCCACCGCAGAGCAGTTTCAGCGCGAGGTGACTGCTCGCACGGATCGCGCTCATTTCATGTCAGGTCCCCAAGCGGAGGGCGCCAATGGTCAGGGTACTGCTAAATGGCAATTCATCGTGCGGGTGAGCGAACGGGAAGGGGTCTTCTCGGGTCGTCTGCGAAGCAGCAGCGGAAACGGGGAAGTGACAACCCGCGACTTTCAAAGCGATACCTGTGGCGATGTCGTCTCGGCTTTGGCTTTGGTTGCCGCGTTGGCCATCGATCCCCAGGCGTCCACGGCGCCGCTCACGGAGCTGGCGGGCCCCGAACCAATGGAGCTGGAGGAAGCGCCCGTTAGTCGCCCGTCACCCCGCCCGCGCTTACCCACCGCGCCGGCACGTCCCCGCGTTATCGAGTCGAGGCAAACCGAGCAGGGGACGCTCTCGTTTTTTGCCGGTTTCGACGCGCTGATTGCAACCGGACCCGCGCCGATTCCTTTGCTTGCGCCCGAGCCGTTCGCCGAAGTTCGAGAAAACCAGGCGCCCAGCCGCACGGTTTGGGCGCTGAGCGGGCGTGTCGCGCTCTTGGCGGCGCGAACCGGCTGGGTCGGCCCGGCTGACGACCGAGCCAGCTTCACCTGGCTGGCTCTGCGTCTGGAGCCATGCGTCTGGCGCCCTACAGCGTGGCGCGAGTTGAGCCTATTCGGGTGCGCAGTCCTGGACGTCGGAGCTCTGGGCGCAAAGGGGATTCCAGTGGAACGGCCGGAGCTCGCGTGGGCGCCCTGGGTGGGGCTTGGAGTCGGCGCCCGAGCGCGCTGGACTCTGGGCAATTCGCTGTTTGTAGAAGCGGCCGGCGGCCTGAGCGTGCCCCTGGTGCGCTATACCATCGTGTTTCTGGAGCCCCGTAGAGTGATTCACCAGTCGCGGGCCGGGGTGTGGGGTGAGGTCGGTGTAGGTCTCGGACTGTAGTATTCAGTGAGTCGGCGTTTTTTGCAAACCTACCCCGACAGCCCGCTCTCAGGCAGAATCCGCGCTGTCGCGGGGTTGGACGAATAGAAAACTCTCAGCTCTTAGCTCGCTAGAGCGCCGTTCCGGGCACGTTGCTCGCTGACCGTCGGCGTCGCGGGTCGGATTTCCGACTCCGGGGGCGCCTCACCGGTGATGGTCTTTCGCCAGCTACGAATTTTAGCTTGGAGCGATTCCCAAAGCGCAGCGCGGGTGTCCCTGCCGGAGCGCGGTGCGAATAGAACTCCTACCCCGGCTCCGACAGCTACTCCGAGCCCAAAGCCGGCGATGCTAGGGAAAATCGGCATTTTGCGCGTCGCTCGTTCAAAGGAACGGATCGCGCGGGCGAAGTCCTCCGGCCGAGCGTTTGCCAATCGGGTCAACAGCACTTTCAGCAGCTCACTGGTGATGAGTGATGCAAACATGATGTTTCCTTATCTGGCGGGTTTACGTTTGCCGCGTCGATCGTGCGGCGTAGTGGTTGGACTTAAGCGGATGATGCGGCGCTATGTAGCGCTTGGTTTCACTTTGCCTCCGGTTGCGGAATCCGGTCTGGATGTGGGATTTCGCCTCCGTCGCGCACAAACTTCACTATGGCGTCATTCAATTTGGTGTCGGCTTTGACGCATTTCAAGCTCACGTCCCCGGTCTCCGCCCCCTTACATTCATCCTTGCGGGTTTTGTAGGCTTTGTTGACGTCCTCATCTGCTCGTAACGCTTCTCGAATCTTGTCGTCCAGCAGTTTGAACGGGACCTTGGCGGCCTTGGGGGCTGGCGGGTGCTTCCGCGTCAGCTCCTCCGTGGCGAGGGTCACGCAGGAGCCGTCCCAGCGCAAGGCATCATAGCCGCCCATCCCGCTCACCACCATGCCGCCCTTCGGTGGCGTTCGCATCTTGAGAATCAGGACTTCTTCGTCGAAGACGAGCTTGCCGACGCTGGTGGTGCCGCCCGATGCGTTCCACGCCTCAGTATCGCGGGTGAGGTAACCGCGCGTGAACGAAGTCTTTTTGGAGAAAAGAAAAAGCGCCACGCCCGGATAGGTGCTCATGCACAAAGCTTCGACGAATGCCGGACTGGGCATGCACGGGTCACTGCCGGCCGCACAGTCCGTCGGAAGCGGCGCCGCCTCCTTCTTCTGGTGATCCTGCTTGTGGCTCCCGTGCCCGGATTTTGATTCCGCGGTTTGCTCCGATTTTTCCGGCTCCGGAGCTGCTTCAGCCGGGTCTGCGGAGGCGGCGTTCGGCTGATGCGAAGCGCCGCCACAGCCACCGAGCCATAGACCGATCAAAACCCAAATGGGCCAACGTACCATCCGCGCCAGACAACACGGTATGGGCTCGCTGTCAAGGGCGCACCTCGGACTTTTTGGTTACAAGTTCGGTCGCGACAGCAATTCTTTTGCAATCATTCGACGGTGACGGTTTTGGCCAGGTTTCTCGGTTGGTCGACGTCGCTGCCCCTGAGGTCCGCGATGAAGTAGGCGAGGAGTTGCAAAGGCACGACCGTTACCACGGGTAACACCGATTCATGTGAGACGGGGATTTTTAGAACGTGCTCGGCGAGCCGCGCACCTTCCTGGTCATCATCGCTTACCACCGCGATGATGCGCCCATTGCGCGCGCGTGCTTCTTCCAGGTTGCCCAGAATTTTTGGGTAATATCTGTCGCGTGGCATCACTACCACCACCGGCATGGTTTCGTCGATGAGCGCGATGGGCCCGTGTTTCATCTCGCCGGCGGCGTAGCCTTCCGCATGTGCGTAAGAGATTTCTTTGAGCTTGAGCGCGCCTTCGAGCGCGATGGGAAAGCCCAGCCCCCGCCCCAAAAAAAGCATGTGCTGTGCGTTCTTCCAGCGCGCGGCGACTTCACGATATTCGTCGGCTCGTTCCAGCGTCGTCTGCAACTGCGCGGGCAGCTCGCGGAGAGCCTGGATCAGCTCGCGCGCGCGCTCGGGGCGAAGCGTGCCGCGCCGACGCCCCAGGTAGATGGCCAACATCAGCAGCGCAACCAGCTGTGCGGTAAAGCACTTGGTCGAGGCGACTCCGATTTCGGGGCCGGCCCGCGTGTAGAGCGCGCCCTGGGAGGCGCGGGCAATCGCGCTGTCTACCACATTGGCGATCGCCAAGACGTGAGCGCCGCCAGCCCGCGCCGCCTGCACCGCGGCCAGCGTGTCTGCCGTTTCCCCGGATTGGCTCACCGCCACCACCAAATCGCGTTCGGTGAACACCGGCTCTCGGTAACGCACCTCGCTAGCCAGCTCGGCTTGAGCTGGAAGCCTCGCCAGCTGCTCGATCCAGTAACGTCCCACCAACGAGGCGTGGAAGCTCGTGCCGCAAGCAACCAGGTACGCGCGATCGATTCGGGTGGTAACTTCCGGGCTCATCCCCAATTCGGCGTCCACCAGATCTTCTTCGCTGGGGTCGACCCGTCCCCGCACCGTATCGGCCACGGCGCGAGGCTGTTCAAAAATCTCCTTCAGCATGAAGTGCTTGTATCCCGCCTTTTCGGCTTGCATCGGAGTCCAGTCGATGGTGCGCTCCGCGCGCTCCACCCGCTCTCCTTCCAGGGTTTCGATGCGGACTCCTGCCGGAGTGAGCTCCGCCAGCTCACCGTCTTCCAAGACCATCACCCTGCGCGTCTCCCCGAGCAAGGCGGCAATGTCGCTTGCGCACAGGTTCTCGCCCGCACCCAGGCCAATCACCAGCGGTGACGCGTGCTTGGCCACCACCAGCCGCGATGGCTCTCCCGCAACCATCACCGCCATTGCGTACGCGCCCCGGAGCTCCCGCAAAGCGAGTCGAACCGCTTCTAACAGGTTACCGGCGCTCCCGAGCGCGCGCTTCACCAAGTGAGCGGCCACTTCGGTGTCCGTTTCGCTCGAAAAGTGCACGCCGTCCTGCTCCAGCGCACGCCGGAGCTCCATGTAATTCTCGATGATTCCGTTGTGCACCAGCGCGACGTCTCCCGAAGTGTGCGGGTGCGCATTGCGCTCGCTCGGTGGACCGTGGGTTGCCCAACGTGTGTGACCAATTCCGAGCGAGCCCGCCGGCGCGTTGCTCTGCAAAGCCTGCGCCAGATTCGAGAGCTTGCCCACCCTGCGAACCACCACGACGCGCGCGCCATCGTGCACTGCGATCCCGGCCGAGTCGTAACCGCGGTATTCGAGCTTGCCCAAGCCCTGGAGCAAAATGGGAGTGACCGGACGCGCTCCGACGTAGCCGACGATGCCGCACATAGCCTGGAATCTGCCACCCTAGCTCGACGGTGGCCCAAAAAACCGTCGAGGTTTAGGCGCTACACCCGAACACAAACCCCGCCTATGAAACCCCGAGGAGCCTCCGGTAAAGCGCAACCGTCTGCTCTCCGATGCGCTCCCAGCTGAAGCGATCCATCACGCGCTGGCACCCCGCCTCACCCATGCTCTTCGCCCGATCCGGGTCGTCTATCAGGGTGTTTATGGCGGCGGCCAACGCACCGGCAAATTGTAACGGCTCGCGCGGCTCGCCGGCGGCGCTTCCATCCGGCTCGAAGCGGACGAGCAGGCCGGTTACTCCGTCTTCGACCACCTCGGGGATGCCGCCCACTGCCGACGCGACCACGGGAGCGCCGCACGCCATGGCTTCCAAGTTGACAATGCCAAACGGCTCGTACACGGAGGGGCAGACGAAAACTGTAGCGTAACTGAGCATCTGCATGAGCTCGTGCCGTTGGAGCATCCGGTCGATCCAGATAACCCGCCTGCCCGAGCTTCTAAGCTCAAGGACCCGTTGCCGGACTTCTTCGAGCGCCTGGGCGGTGTCCGCTTCGCCCGCGCACAGCACGAGCTGGGCATCTTTGCGCAGTTTTTCAGCCGCCGCGAGCAGGTGGGTCAACCCTTTTTGTCGGGTTATGCGGCCGACGAACACGACCCGGGACGCACTTTGGTCGATGCCATGCGTCCGCAAGATTTCGCCGCCGTTGGTATGACGATATTGGGTCGAGTCCACCCCGTTGTGAATCACCACCACCCGCGCGGGATCGATTTTGTAGCAGCGGAGCACATCGTCTCTCATGCTCGCCGAAACGGCGATTACCGCA
>DASXTY010000488.1:0-2201 GCA_036505155.1 Polyangiaceae bacterium
AGCTGACTGCCCATTCGGCCGGGCAACCGGCGCCGAGCGCGTCGCCTCCGAACGTACTGGTGGTGGCGGTCGACTCGCTGCGCGCGGACCGGCTCAATCGGCAAACCGCCCCGCGCTTGGCGGCACTGGCGCAACGCGGTGTGGAGTTCGAGCGCGCGTTTACTTCCTTGGCGCGCACCTTTCCTTCCTGGGCCAGCATCGCAACCGGCCGATACCCCCATCACCACGGCATTCGCAACATGTTTCCGCGGTGGGAAACACGAGCCCGGGACTTGGCGCCCGTGCCCCGTTTTTTTGAGCACGCCGGCTATCGAACCTCGGTGGTCAGCGATTTTGCGGGGGACATCTTTCGTCGAGTCGACCTGGGCTATTCCCACGTGCTCGCGCCGACTTTCGACATGGACGAGCTCATTCGAGCTCGACAGATCGAAGCCCAAAAATTGCTGCTGCCGTTTTTTCGCGGGCGGCTTGCGCGCACCTTGGTGCCGACCTTGCGCGAGCTCCACACGGCTTCCGATGCGCAGGCGTTGACGCGCGATGCGCTCGCAGAAGTGGACCGCGCCAAGGATCGGCCTTTTTTCCTCACGGTGTTCTATTCCACCGCGCATTTTCCCTATGCGGCCCCGGCGCCGTTTTATCGGCGCTTCACCGAACCGGGATATCGCGGGCGCTTTCGCTACAGCAAAGCCGAGCTCCTGGGCACCGATCCGCGGCCCACGCCGGCCGACATCCGGCAGATTCGCGGTCTTTACGACGGCGCAGTGCTGGCGGCGGACCAGGCCATCGGCGAGCTCATCGATGGGATTATCGCCCGCGGTAGAAGCGAAAACACCATCATCGTTGCCACCTCCGACCACGGTGAATGTTTGTTCGAGCCGGGCCGCGGCCAGGGCCATGGAGATCACCTGTTCGGCGACCAGGCCACCGCAATCCCGCTGGTGATTTACGATCCGCGGCATGCTCGTCCCCACAAGCAACCCGACGTGGTGCGCAGCATCGATATTGCTCCTACCCTATGTGAGCTCGCCAAGGTGACCTGCCCCGCTGCGATGGACGGCCGCAGCCTGGTGCCGCTGCTGGAGGGCAAGTCCCTGCCACCGCTTCCGGCTTTTGCCGAGACCGGGCTTTGGTTTACCGAAACCATCCCCGACGTTCCCCCGAATTTGCGCATGCCGTACCCCGATCTCACCTACATCACCGAAGTGCTTTCCGAGCACCATAACGAGATCGTCCTGCGGAAGATCTTCGAGCCCATCACCACCACTGCCAAGCACCGCATGATGCGCGAGGCCCGCTACAAGCTCCTTTATCTACCAACTCGGGACAGAGTCGTTTGGCGCTTGTATGACACGATTTTTGACCCTAACGAAACCCGAGACCTCTCCAGCGAACAGCCGGCGGTGCTCGCCCGCCTCCAAGACCAGTTCTGGCGCTGGATGCTTGAAGACCCGGATATGGAACGCCGCAACGAATATCTGATGCCCCGGGCGGGGCAGCTCAGCCAGGCGCTTACCGCTTCCAAGGGGGTCCGAGTGGAGGACGCGCACTAATGGTCGAAGAATCACCAAACGGTATGGAAAAGGCCCTCGGAACTTGGATCCGGCGGGTCCTGGTGGTCGCGACGGCAGTCGGCGGCGCCTATGTGGTGCACCTCACGCGAGGTTCCAATTCCACGCTGGCCGAACCACTCGCTCCGCAAGCGCCGGCCAAAGAGACCGAGAGGCGTCATGGCGCGACGCCGTCTCAAAACGGCGTGCTGGGCGTGGCACTCCGTCTGGTCGATCTGCTCGACGAGGCGGCGTATGACGCCCCGGATATTGCCCGGGCGGAAGGATTGTTGTCGGGGTACTGGCGAAAAATGCCCTCCCCTTATGCTGCGCGGCGCGGTTCACAAAGCAAGCTGGTGCAGCAGCTCGCCCTAGTGCGTCAAGCCGGCCCGGAAGCGGTTTTCGGCGCGGGAGAAAAAGCCTGGAGACCGGACCCGCGCGTCTGGGACATGACGTTGGGAAGCGTCGAGCAACGGGAGGCGATTCACGCCCCGCCGCCCGCTTCCATCCGCTATCGGATCGCCGTCCCCGCCGGCGCAATTTTCGAAGCAGCGCCCGCCACTTTGCTGACCAGTGCGACGGTCACATTCCAGGTAGCGGTCACGCTGGCCGGCGGCGAGCGCAGAGTGCTGGCAGCGCGCGCGCTGCAACCTG
>DASXTY010000489.1:0-11005 GCA_036505155.1 Polyangiaceae bacterium
ACGGTTATGTGGAGCTCGCTGGTGATCCATCGATCGAGCAGCGGCCGTTCCGACACCGGCGCTCCGCTGTGGTCCGGGTTGGTGGGGGTCCAGCCGTCAATGTTGGCGTAAAGGGTGAACAACCGATACACGTTGCGGAGCTTGACCACGAATTCCTTCTGCAGGGTCCTGATGTTTCTCAGACTGAGACGGGTGTTGCTCCAGGGCGGTGAAGCGGCGTAAAAGAACCAGCGAAAGGCGTCTGCGCCGGGGGCCGTCGTGTTGGGATCTTCGATGACGACGCGTTGCTCCGTCGGCACGCGCGGCACTTCTGCCGGCAAGGTCGAAAGCCCGGTTGAAATCGGCTGTACCCCGAGCTCGTCGCGATTTTCCGGTGAAAGCAAGACCACTCGGCGGGGCAATCGCTTGTGGGGCTTCAGCTTCAGCGTGAGCGGGTGTTCTTTCCGATCCGCCCGATACACCATCACGGGCGCGCCCGATTCGAGGTCCATTCCATCCAGGTCCTCGCCGGCGATGAACGCCTCCCCCGGTTCGGGCACTGCTCCCGGTGCTTCATCGAGGACCCCGAATTCCATGAGCACCCGGTCCAAGATGATTTCGGGCGGCGTGTAGTTGCCCCGGCTCTTGCTCTCTTTTTTGCCTTCGCGATCGCAAACAATCCCCAACACGATGCAAGCCTTGTAGGGATGTGGAAACGTGCGCACCCGCGATAAGCCGAGATCCCTCTGGGTCCTCGAATCGAAGAGCAGCGTGGACACCATGAGCAGCGAATAAAACCAGCCGCGCGTTTGGTCCACGGACTCACTGATGAAATCCGCCGGGAACGCGTCGTCCAGGCGCTCGCGCGAGCCCGGGGTGTGCGGAAAACCCCACTGCGCAAAGGGCATGCAGCCGGAATCGAACCAGCAATCGATGACTTCCGGCACCCGGCGCATGCCCGAGCCGCATTCAGGACACGGAAATTGGACTTGGTCGATCCATGGCTTGTGCACCATCAGGTGGTCGTTCAGGCTCGGATCGGCGCGCTTAGCCGCGTACCAGTGTTCGAACGCCTGCGGATTTCGTTGCTCTATTTCGGTCACCGAAGCGGGCGCGTGTTGATGCTCCGGGTTTGCGCTGCAGACCCAAACGTTGAGCGGGGTTCCCCAATACCGTTCGCGGCTCAGGGCCCAGTCCACGTTGTTTTCGAGGAAATCTCCAAAGCGTCCCTCTTTGATGTGCGCAGGTAGCCAAGTGACCGCGCGATTATTGGCCAGGGCCTCCTCGAGCCGAGACGTAGTGCGGATGAACCACGCCGGACGCGCAAGCTGGATCAGGGGGTCTTTGTCGGCGCGCCAGCAAAACGGATAATCGTGACGATAGGTTTCTTGGTGGAGAAGCAGGCCGCGCTCGCCGAGCTCGCGCAAGATGTCGGGATCGGCATCTTTGACCCAGCGGCCAGCGTAGGGTCCGGCTTCGGGTTTGAATTCCCCGTTGGGGTTGATGGCGCAGAGCAGCTCCACGTCCTCTGGGCGCTGATAGCGCGCGAGCTCACGCCGGTGCGCCTCGTGGTCGTCCTCACCAAAAGCTGGCGCTAGGTGCACAACCCCCGTGCCGGTGTCGAAGCTCACGAAGTCTTCGGCAATGACGCGCCACCACATGGGCTCTTCTACGCCTGACTTCAAGGCTAGAGTGCGGGTTCCAAGCTCGGCGTAATACCAGTCGAAGGGAGGGCGATAGCGCCAGCCGACCATTTGGTCTCCACGGATGGTGCGAACAACGGTGAGGGTTCGTCCCAGCTTCTTTTCGAGCACTTCGCGAAGCTCGGATGCCACCACCAGGCGTCTCGCGGTAACGCGATGCTTTTGGCTTCCGTCGCCGGGCCCAAGCTCGACGATCACGTAATCCCGATCCGGTTTTACCGCGGCGTAGGTATTGGATGGGAGCGTCCAGGGTGTCGTGGTCCAGACCACCAGCGCCGTTTCCGGCTCATCCAGCAATGGGAGCAATACGTACGCGCTGGGATCGTCCACGGTCCTGTATCCCCACCCCACCTCACCGGCTGACAGGGCCGTCCCTCCTTGCGCCCACCACCAAACCACCTTGTGCCCTTTATAGAGCAAACCCTTTTTGAAGAGCTCCGAAAGCGCCCACCACACGCTTTCGACGTAGCTCTTGTGATAGGTAACGTACGCGTCATCCAGACTGACCCAAAATCCGAGTCGCTCGGTCTGACGTTCCCATTCGGCAGTGTAACGAAACACGCTTTCGATGCAGCGGCGTACGAAGGGCTCGACGCCAAACTCCTCGATGGCGGCTTTGCCGTGAATCCGCAGCTCCTTTTCCACCTCCACTTCCACCGGCAAACCGTGCGTGTCCCAGCCGCCCTTGCGCAACACGCGGTGTCCCCGCATGGCGCGGTAACGCGGAAACAGGTCCTTCATGACGCGCGTCAACACATGCCCGTTGTGCGGCATGCCGTTGGCCGTGGGCGGACCTTCGTAGAAAACGAAATGCGGAGCCTCAGCTCCGTATTGTTTCAACGAGGTCTCGAAAATGCGCCGGCTCTTCCAGAGCTCCAGAATCCGTTGCTCGAACTTGGGGAAGTCGAGCTCGGTGGGCACCGGTTGGAACACTGGCTTCGGACTCATAGCTTTTGGCCGTGGGCTATAGCATAAACGGCCCATGAAAATGCAGAAGCTCCTGGTCGCCCTTACTCTGGTGAACTTGGTTTTGTTCCTGTTCGCCTGTCGGGCTAACCTGCGCTCGGCCGTGGCGCAGGAAATCGCTCCCGTGCTGCGCGGTCGAGCGCTGCAAATCGTCGATGGTCAGGGACGCGTTCGCGCCAGCATCAAAGTCGAGCCTGCAAATTCAACTTTCAAGATGCCGGACGGCAGCGTCGGCTATCCGGAGACGGTGATTCTTCGGCTTATCGATCCCAAAGGGGGTCCCCACGTAAAGCTCACCTCTTCGGAGCGCGGCGCGGCGCTCCTCCTCGGCGGACAGGAGCCGACGTACCTGCTCCTGGACGCGCAAGTCGCGAACCCGTATTTGAAATGGATAAACGGAAATGGCGGGGAGCACGTGTTCCCACAATAAGTCGCTGAGCTCTACATGACCGACGCATCTCCGGCGCGCACCGCGGCTCATTCGCAGCGCCACCGTCTGCCTGCTCTCGCGCTAGGCGCCCTGGGCGTCGTGTTCGGAGACATCGGGACCAGCCCGCTGTACACACTGCAGTTGGCGACTACGGAACACGGGCTGCCGAACCACGAGGTTTTGGGCCTGCTGTCATTAATCTTCTGGGCGCTCACCATGGTGGTCGCCGTGAAGTACCTGGCGTTCATCATGCGCGCGGACAATCGCGGTGAAGGCGGCATTCTTGCCCTGCTTGCCCTGATCCCCGGACAGACTCGCGGTCGCGTCTCGTGGATCGTCATGATGGTCATGGCGGGCGCGGCGTTGCTTTACGGCGACGGCATCATCACCCCCGCCATTTCCGTCTTGAGCGCTATCGAGGGCCTCAAAGTCGCAGCTCCGTCGTTTTTCAGCGTGCCGGTCGTGATCGGAATCACGCTGGTCCTCCTCATCGCGCTCTTTTCCATCCAGAGTCGCGGCACCCAAGCTATCGGCAGTTTTTTTGGCCCGGTCATGCTGGTGTGGTTTTTGACCATCGGCGTGCTGGGGTTGGTGCAAGTGGTGAAAAACCCCGGAGTTCTGGCCGCTATTTCACCGGTTCACGGCGCCCGCTATTTCATCAGCCACGGCTGGCACGGCCTCCCGGTGCTGGGCGTGGTGGTCCTGTGCGTCACCGGAGGCGAAGCTCTATACGCGGACATGGGGCACTTCGGAGCGCGTCCGATTCGCGTCGCGTGGTTCTGGATGGTCATGCCGACCCTCGTCCTCTGCTATTTTGGTCAGGGCGCGCTCATTCTCCACGACCCAAGCGCACGTTCGAATCCTTTTTTCGCGTTAGTTCCGTCCGGCTGGCCAACCTACGCGTTGGTTGTCCTGGCGACCGCTGCGACCATCATCGCGTCGCAAGCACTCATCACCGGGGTGTTTTCGCTTACCCATCAGGCGATCACGCTGGGCTTGTTTCCCCGCCTGACCATCCGCCACACATCGCACGAGACCGAAGGGCAAATCTACGTGCCCGAGATGAACTTTGCACTGGCTATCGGGTGCAGCCTCCTGGTTCTCGTTTTCAAAGAGTCCTCCAGGCTCGCCGCTGCCTACGGCATCGCGGTGAGCGGGACCATGGGCATCACCAGCGTGACGTATTATCTGGTGACCCGACACGCTTGGAGCTGGCCCGCGCTAAAAGCGCTGCCCCTCATGTTGCTGTTTTTATCTTTCGATATCCCGTTTTTTGCAGCAAATCTGCTGAAATTCCTGGACGGCGGCTACGTCCCGATCCTCGTCGGGCTGGGTTTTTTCATCGTGATGGAGGTGTGGAACGGCGGAAGGACGGTACTAGCGGAATACATTCGCAACCAATGCCCACCCCTAGACCAGTTCCTGCTGACCCTCGACCAACGGGTTGCAGCGCGAACACCCGGCACGAGCATCTTCTTGGCGTCGCTGACCAATTTCGCTCCCGCGATGCTCGACCATCACGTCAGGCGAATCCGCGCGCTCAGTGAGCACGTGGTGCTGCTCACGGTGGTGACCGAACACGTGCCATTCGTCCGACCTGACGAACGTCTGAACGTTGAGCCGCTCGACAAGGGCTTCGTCCGCATCATCGCCCACTTCGGCTTCATGCAGTTTCCCGATGTACCCGAGCTCCTCGCCGACGCCAAGCAACGTTTCAATCTGCCACTGGATCTGGAAAAAGCGACTTATTACGTCGGCCGGGAGACTTTCCTGGCGACGGCCAAAGGAAAAATGGGTCCGCTCCGCGAGGGCCTATTCGCGTTTCTTTCGCGTAACGCGCGGAGCGCCACTTCTTATTTCGCAATTCCGCACCAACAGGTGGTGGAGCTCGGAGCCCAGATCGATCTGTAAAAATCGCCTCTAATCGGCGTTGCTCAGGTCTTTGGATGTGTTAGGTTTTCTGGGCCATGAAACGGCTCTCGGCGGCTGCACTCATAGGGGCCGCGCTGGTATTTCCAGCGGCGTTGTCCGCAGGCCCCGCCAATTCTTCGGAGCGAAGCCTGCGCGGGCTGCGTGGCCAGGTAGCCGCGGCCACGGTTGCGCTGCCCGAGCTGTCTTGCGCAGGCGCCGTCGCGGTGAGCCGGGGCCAAGTGGTCACCACCGCGCATTGTGTTCCGGAAGACGCCGATGAGGTGACCGTGGTCCTGGGTGACGGGGAAACGCTCCAGGCTACCATCGACCATCTGGATCGCGAGCATGATTTGGCGCTTTTGCACCTCCCGAGGGAAGTTCAGGTCAAGCCGCTCGAGCTCGCCAGCAACCTTCCGAAACGGGGCGATCGTGTACTATTCGTCGGTCGCACCGATCGACCAAGCCGCACCCAAGTCGTGCGCATCGACAAGCTCGCCCCCTGCCCCTCCCTGCCCGACGTCTCGAATGCGCTCTTCACCAGCGTCACCGCACGCCCCGGCGATTCCGGCGCGCCACTGGTGGATTCGCAAGCTCGCATCGTCGGCCTGATCCACGGTGGCGCCCGCTGCCAGATCGCGGTGCCCACTACGCCACTGGTAAAGGTTGTGTCGGGTGCGGAGCCCGCGCAGCCGGGCTCCAGCGTCACCTTTCACGTAACCACCGATCCAGCCGGCGGCGGCGGTCATTTCGGCCCCTTCAAGTGGCAGAAAACCAAAGACGGGTTCCAGTTCGAGTTCCATTTCAATTGGAACTGGGACAGCACCAAAAAACCGTAGCTCTCCACTCGTGGGAGCGGACCCGCCATCCCATCACGGTTCGGGAACGGCAATGCCAATCGCACCGCAGCACCGCCCGCTCGACCTCGGCCATGCGCCGCGGGCTTAGCGCAGCACCGAGCGGGGAGAGTCCTCAATTGACACACGCCGTGCAGCGCGAGAGCTCGCCTGCGCGATTGCGGCCTGTTCGGCCCTTTCCGTTACGGTCAGCGAGTCGTAATATTCGATGGTCGCTAGTCGCAACTGGTCTTCCAGCTCGCTCCTTGCAGCTCGACGTAGCCAACGGTCTACCATCGCGCTGCGTGTCGCCCCGGACCTTTCGGCCGCTCGATCGAGCAGGAGCAATACGTCCTCGGCCACCGTTAGACTCAGCTTCCTTTTGGTCATACTAAATATGCTACCCCCAGCATGGCAATGGTCAACCCACAGACTGTTGGTTACTGGGCTCGAGGAGACACTATCCTTAGCCGGCGCGGATTTGGAGAGCTTCGAGCAACCGTTCAGGCGCATCGGTGCCGAACACTGCTCTAATGGCGGCAACGCCGTCCGCGCCCGCTTCGAGGCAGCTTCGCACGTTGCCCGCGTCGATACCGCCCAGGGCATACAGCAGAGTCCCAGATTCAGAGGTCAGAATCGCGCGCGCCCGGCGCAGAGCTTCGAGCCCGAGCGGCGGCGCTCCCTTGCGGGCTGCAAGGATCGGCGCGAGCAATATGGCGTTGGCGTTCGACGCGGAAATACGGTTCAGGTCGTGACGCGCTATTGAAATCCAGGCCCGCTCTCCGAGCAGCGCGCGAGCATCGGCCGGCAAAATCCCCCGCTCACCCAGGTGCACGCCGTCGGCACCGAGAAGCAGCGCCAGATCGATTCGATCATTGACGCACCAATATTGTTGGTGCTCGTGAGCTGCTGCGCCGATTCGCCGGCCGAGCTCCAGGCGCGCCCGCAGCGGAAGCCCGAGGTCGCGGAGCTGAATCAGCACGCTTCCGGGAATGGCGATTCGCGCGAGCCTCAGAGCCCGCCTTTCCAGTAAAGCCGGCTCGGCCACGTCCGTATCGGTGATCGCGATGAGCCGCGGGCGCACCCGCTTCATCCTCCCGAGCGCTGCTGGTCGACGGCGCGGTGCCGGGCCAGGATCGCAACCCCCAGCGCAGCCAGAGCCGCTCCGATGGTATCCGACACCCAATCCAATACTTCTCCGCTCCGGTAGGGCAACGCCAACTGGTAGACCTCGAGCAGCGCACCCACCAGCGAGGCGCCCAACGCGGCCATCCAAAGCTGCTGCCCTAGCCGCATTTCGCGCCTTTCGTGTCGGATGGCTCGAAACAACACCAACGCCAGCCCGCCGAACACCACCAGGTGAAGGGCCTTGTCCGAGTGCGCCAGCCCAATTTTCGGCTGAGTGGGAAGCGACCCACCAACGAACACCAGCCCGATATAGAGAAGCGCCGGCAGGTCATACATCAACCTGTCTTTACGGGCGCTCTTTTCCATCATGTCACCCTTGCCGTCTCCTCGAGCTCCCTGGCTTTGGTCTCTGGAAGCAGCCACAAGATCAGAACCAGGGCCAGCACAGGGAACACAGCCGTCACACGCAGCGACGACCCCCAACCCCAGCGCCCTGCCGCTACTCCAATGGCGAGCGGGGAAAGCACGTAGCCGACACGACCAAGCAAATTGTTGGACCAGGCAAACGCGGCACCGCGGAGCTCGGTGGGAAAAAGCTCGGTGGTGTACGCATTCAGCACGGCGAGCACGGCGCTGATTCCAAAAATCCCAAAAGCCAGCATCAGCGTCAGCAGAGCGGTGCCGTGCAACGTGTAAGCGCCAAAAACGCCGATCGCGGTCAGCCCGAAAATGATCACCGCTCCCATACGGCGCCCCGCCCGGTCGATGAGTGGGCCGGCGAAAAAGACGCCGGGCAGCGCCGCCACAGCACCCACTGAAATGCAGCTCGCGACCTGAGCGTCGCTCATGCCGCGCTCGGCCAGAGCGAATTCCTTCCAAAAGGTGACGCTGTTTTGGGTGCACAAGTAAGTGACGAACCAAATGGCGGCGAGCTCCAGCATCCGGTTCTTGTGAGGGGTGCGAAAAATGTGCGTGAGTGGCAGAGCCCGCTCGGAAGCCGCGCTGCCTTCGAAACGAGCCGTTTCTTTGAGGTTTCTGCGCGCGTACGCCACGATCAAAAGCGGAACAATGCCTACGAAATACACGCTGCGCCAGCCGTACGCCGTCTTGAGCAGCGTTGGGACAATGCCCGAGCAAAACACTGCCCCTAGGCTGCCGTTTGCTTGGATCACGCCCAGCACCATGCCGCGCCGTTCGGCGGGAAACTCCTCGGCGGCAATCACCATGCTGGTCGCCCATTCACCGATGAGAAAAATGCGGGCCAAAAGCTGAAAGAGGGCGAAACTAAGCACATTGGGAGCAAAACCGGAAAGCACCGTGAGCAGCGTGTACCCCGCGATGGTCAGCGTGAGCACGCGCCGGCGTCCCCAGCGATCGGCGCGGCGCACCAAAAGATACGCGATCACGGTTCCGGCATTGATGAACGCCACTAGATACCCCGACGCGCTCGGATCCAAGCGCATCTCGGCTCGCAAATTGGGGAGGATCTGGGTCAGCGCGAAAAAATCATAGCCTTCGAAAAAGGTGGCAACGCTCAAAAACACGAACAGCTTGCGCTGATACGAAGTGAGCGCCTGGTGTTGCCCCATGCTTGTGATATCGAGCCTATTCGAGCAAGCCTGAAATCGGACTGGATGCGGTGGCGTACAAGCGCTTCGGCATGCGCACGGCCAAAAAGGCTTTTCTACCTGCGTTTACCGCCTCGCGCATGGCGCTTGCCATCAGGATGGGGTCCTTGGCATGCGCGATTGCCGTGTTCATCAACACGCCATCGCAACCGAGCTCCATCGCAATCGCCGCATCGCTCGCCGTGCCCACGCCCGCGTCCACGATTACCGGCACTCGCGCCTGTTCCAAAAGGATGCGCAGGTTGTAGGGATTTCTAATCCCGAGGCCGGAGCCAATGGGAGCCGCCAGCGGCATCACCGCCGCGCATCCCACGTCTTCGAGCTTCTTACAAATGATCGGGTCGTCGATACAATACGGGAGCACGGCGAAGCCCTCTTTCACGAGCTGGCGGGCGGCTTCCAAAGTTTGCTCATTGTCCGGATAGAGCGTTTTCGCGTCGCCAATCACTTCGAGCTTCACCAAGTCTGCAATTCCAAGCTCGCGCGCCAGTCTCAGCGTGCGAACCGCCTCGTCGGCAGTGTAACAACCTGCTGTATTGGGCAAAAGGGTCCACTTTTCGCTCGCCAGCATCTGCATCAGCGATCCCGCGCTCTTGTCCGCCAGATCCACTCGACGGAGCGCGACCGTTACGATCTGCGCGCCAGAGGCCAAAATCGCCTCCCGCGTTTGCGCCACGCTCTGATACTTTCCAGTCCCGACGATCAGTCGCGACTCGAAGCTTTTGCCGGCGATGGTCAGCGCATCGGTGGAGCTCATGCCGACTGACCGCTTAGCGCTCGGGGCGCTGCTGAGCAAGGCTTCCCGCGATGGACCGACGAATTTTCTCATGCTAAGCGATTGGGGATGCGGCTTTTCATAACTATGTTCGCTTGCGGGATCTATCTCTGGGGCTGCGGTGGGTCGACGGAGAGCAACCCTCCGCCGGGCAGCGGTGGCGCCGGCATCGCACCGGGATCGGGCGGCGCCTTCGGGGGACGGGGCGGCAGTACCGGCTACGGAGGGACGAATACCAGTGGCGGATCGGGCAACGCAGGGTGCCCGGCCCAGGTACCGCGATTGCCCCAATATCCGTACACCCCGGATTCCTGCAGCGCACCGGGGACCACCTGCGTGTATCCGGGAATGAATGCCGGCTGCACGGAGTCCTTCCTATGCGAATGCCCGTCCTGCCAGGGATCGGGTAGCTGTTGCTATTGGGCAAGCCAGGGAGAAACCTGCTCGACTGGGTCCGGCGGAAGCACGGCCTCTGGCGGTGCCACAGCCTTTGGCGGTGCCACCGGCTCCGGCGGCGTCACCGGAAATGGAGGGACAACGCCGTCATCCGGCGGGAGCGCAGGCACCGGCGGCGGCCCCAATTTCAACGAGATCGGGCAGCCTTGCACCAACGGCAAATGCCCCTCCGGGCTCACCCCGGTCGAGTACTGCGGATTTGCAACCTGCGGGTTCTGCTCCTGCGAGATCCCATGCGGGACCGGACCCACCCCGTGTCCCCCGGGCACCTATTGCATCGATATTTCTGACGGGCCGGGATCAGTCTGTCGACCTATTTTGGGCGGCTAACGCGCTGCGCGCGGCCCGCTTCCGGGGGATCCTTCCAGCGCCGGTGCATCCATAACCACTGCTCTGGGTGAGCCACGACGAACGCTTCCAGATCGGCCGTAAGGCGACGCATGGCCTGCTCCGCCCACTCCCGGCTCGGAAAGCGGGAAGGCCAAAGCACGGCACCGATTTCTACTCGGTGAATGTCATCTGCGCACCTGTGTGGAAAGGCGGCTATCAATGGTGCACGGGCACGCAGCGCGATGAGCGCCGGTGACAGATCCACCCAGGCGAGCTGTCCAAGGAACGGCACCTGGATCGCGCCGCGGCGCCTGTCCGGTGCCTGATCGATCATCATCGCGACGGCCTCTCCGCGCCCGAGCGCTCGGAGTGCCTCTCGCGCCGCCCGACCCTTTTCCACCAACCGAACCCCGTGACAAGCTCGAAGTTTTTGCCAGAGCCAGTTGATCCAGCGCACGCTCTGGCGCTTCGTCACCACGGTAAGCGCCGTTTTGGACCCGGCGGCGCACAGAACCAGGTCCCAGTTACCGGTGTGCGCGGCCGCCACCACTGCGCCTCGGCCAGCTGCCAACAAATCGTCAAACGCTCGAGTGTCGACTGAAACCATTCGATCGAGATTGGCGCGCCGACTCGCGTGAAAGCAGAGCTCAAAAACTCCGCTCCCCAGGGACCGATACATGCCGTCGGCGACAGCCTCGGGGTCGGCAATGCCCGCGCGGCGAAGGCATGTAATCGCGTGCCGCCGGCGCACTCCGAGCTTCTTGCCGACTAACCAAGCCAGAGCATTTCCAAAAACTCGGGTGAGCGACAATCCTAAATTCGCTCCGCGAATTTTGCTAGTGTGCTGACCATTATTGATGCGATCT
>DASXTY010000490.1:0-8199 GCA_036505155.1 Polyangiaceae bacterium
ATGGGGTGGTGGGCTCGCTGGAAAACGCCGCGGAAGTGGAAAGCGCCATGCGCGGAATGGACACCTTGGTGCATCTGGGAGCGGTGCCGGATGACGCGGACTTTTTCGAGCTGCTCGGGCCCAACGTGGTGGGCCTGTATCAGGTGATGAACGCGGCGCGTGCGGCACGCCTTCGGCGCGTGGTGCTCGCCAGCTCGATGCAGGTGGTGAGCGGTCTTCCCGAAGACCGTGTGGCAACCGCTGAAGATCGCTACCCGACGAATCATTACGCGCTCACCAAGCTCTGGGCGGAACAAATGGGCGAGATGTACGCGCTCACCTTCGGGTTGTCGGTCATCGCGGCGCGAATTTTGTGGGTGACACGGACTCCACGGGAAGCGCGCCATTTGGATGAGATGGGGCTTCACTCCCATTATTTGAGCCGCAGCGACGTTGCCAGATTTTTCGCCTGTGCGGTGGAAGCAGGAGATATTTCCTTCGCCATCTTGTACGCGGGTGGAACCGGGGCCGCTTCCGTGGTCGATGTTGAAACGGCGCGCCGGCTCATCGGCTACGAGCCCAAAGATGCCTGGCCGGCGGGGCTCCCGTTCGACCTGCCGTAGCGCATGCCCCCTCAGATTTCGGTCGGAATCGATCTCGGCACCACCCATTGCGCCATGGCAACCATGCCGCTCGGCGCTCGGGCCGGTGTCTCGACCGTCTTCGATGTGCCCCAGCTGGTTATGCGCGGGAGCCTGGAACGCTACCCCCTTTTGCCATCTTTTTTGTACTTTGCGCATCCGGACGAAGGCTCGCTGTCGCTCCCTTGGGATGCGCTCAGAAAATATGCCGTGGGGGACCTCGCCAGAACACGGGGCGCCGAAACACCGACTCGGGTGGTCTCCAGCGCAAAGAGTTGGCTGTCGCACACCGGAATCGATCGGCGCGCCTCCATTCTTCCCCTGGGCGCCCCCGAAGACGTGGAAAAGGTGTCACCCGTCGAGGCCTCGTTTCGTTACCTCGATCACATGGCGGAAGCCTGGGCCTTTCACCAAAACCACGGCGCGCCGGTCCTGACCGAGTGCGAAGTGACGGTAACCGTGCCGGCCTCGTTCGATGCCGCGGCTCGGGATCTCACCACCGAAGCTGCTTATGCGGCGGGGATGGAACGGCTCACTTTGCTCGAGGAGCCGCAAGCGGCCCTGTACGCCTGGATTGAGTCGGTGGGCCAGCGACCCATGGTCGAGCTTCGGAACGGGGACGTGGTTTTGGTGATCGATATCGGGGGTGGAACGACGGATTTTTCCGCGATCGCAGTTCTGGAACGAGCCGGCGAGATCGAGCTCCACCGTATTGCGGTGGGCGATCACATCTTGCTCGGCGGCGACAATATGGACCTCGCGCTAAGCCACGGAATCTTGGAAAAGCTCCGAGCAGATGGGAAAGATTTAGACGACTGGCAGTTTTTCGCGCTCACTCACAGCTGCCGCGCTGCCAAGGAGCGCTTGCTGGCAGATTCCCGAGTGCGCAGCACGCCGGTGGTCATCCCGGCGCGCGGCTCGCAGCTCATCGGAGGCACCATCCGCACCGAGCTCGGTCGCGAAGAAGTGGAGCAGACTCTGATTGAAGGATTTTTTCCGGTGGTCTCGGCCGAAGACGCCGCGCGGGCCCGGTCCCGAGCGGGCCTTGCCACTCTGGGGTTGCCGTATGCGGCAGACCCGGCAGTTACGCGTCACCTGGCACATTTTTTGCGCCGCCATGTGGATGCCGCTCAAGAGCTCGAGCTTCCCGGACAGAGCGCGCGGAGAACGCTCTTGCACCCGACTTGTGTGCTGTTCAATGGCGGAGTGGTCAAAGCCGCGGCCATTCGCCAGCGACTAACCGAAGTACTGACGCGGTGGCTCGATTGCGACGGAGCGGTAGCGCCGCGCGTGCTCGAGGGCATTGATCCCGATGTATCGGTAGCGCGCGGAGCGGCTTATTACGGGCGGGTCAGAAGCGGACATGGCCTGCGCATTCGCGGAGGCACCGCGCGCGCGTATTACGTGGGCATCGAGAGCCCGATGCCGGCGGTTCCCGGGGTCGAGCCGCCTATTTTGGCGCTATGTGTGGCGTCTTTCGGTATGGAGGAAGGCTCAGAAACGGAGCTCTCCGCGCGCGAGCGCGAGCTCGCGGTCGTGGTGGGCGAGCCGGTACGGTTCCGATTTTTCTCTTCCTCCACTCGCCGGGGCGACTCAGTGGGCACGGTGGTCAGGCGCTGGCAAGAAGAAGAGCTCAGCGAGCTGGCACCGATTGAAATCCAATTGGCGGCGGAGGGGCGCCGGGCGGGCGACATTGTGCCGGTCAGCCTGCGCGCGTCGGTCACCGCAGTGGGAACGCTGGCTCTCTACGCCGTGCCGCGTCAGCCTCTCGCAAAGGACGAACGGTGGAAAGTCGAGCTCAACGTCCGCGGTGCGGGCTGAGCCGCAGAGCCGTGGGGACGTGAGCATGCGATCCGAGAGCGCAACGGCACAAGTCGTCGGCATCGACCTCGGAACCACCAACACCGTCGTGGCCGCGTCGGCTTGCACCGAAGAGGCAACGCCGCACGTCCTCAGCATCGAACAGCTCATCGACGCGAATCAGATTGCGCCGCGAGCTCGCCTGCCGTCGTTTTTGTACGCGCCCATCGAAACGGAAACTTGCGCCGACCCCTGGGGCGACTTGCCTTGGATCATCGGCGAATACGCGCTCCGCCGCGGTAGGCAGGTGCCGAGTCGCTCGATCGCCTCGGCGAAAAGCTGGCTCTGCCATTCCGGGGTCGACCAGACGGCACCCATCTTACCTTGGGGAGCGCCGGAGTCCGTCGAGCTCCCCGTGTCGCCGGTGGAAGCCAGTGCGCGCGTGTTGCGACATTGCGCGCGAGCTTTGGAGCTTAATACCCAGCGCGATTCCACGCTATTCGTGCTCACCGTTCCCGCCTCTTTCAATCCGGCTGCGCGCCAACTCACCGTGCGTGCGGCTCAACTGGCCGGTCTCGGAGTGCGCCTTTTGGAGGAGCCGCAAGCCGCTTTTTACGACGCCATGGGTCGCACCGGGCCGAGCGGCCTCCGGGCGCTGGTATCGGAAGTGGGGGAGCCGGTGATCGCTCTGGTGTGCGATATCGGGGGCGGTACCACGGACCTCAGTTTGTTCCGCGTTGCGGACCGGAGCGGCGCGCTCGATATCGAGCGGCTTGCCGTGGGCCGGCATTTGCTGCTGGGAGGCGATAATATGGACATCGCACTCGCTCATTGGTGTGAGTCGCGATGGGGCGGAGCCGCGCTCGATCCGGAGCGTTTCCGGGAGTTGGTCCTTGCCTGTCGCTATGCCAAGGAACGACTGCTCGGTGAGGCGCCTCCAGGGTCGGTCCCGATCCGTGTGCTGGCTTCCGGTTCTAATTTGGTGGGCGCGACCCTGAGCACGGAGCTGACCCTGGAAGCGGTCGAGCGCGTCGTTTTTGAGGGATTTTTCCCCTTCGCCGAACGCCTGGCAAAGCCCGAGCGGACCCGTGCAGGCTTGGTCGCCTTTGGATTGCCGTACGAAAGAGACCCGCGCATCACCTATCACGTGGCGAATTTTTTTGCCGAGCACGCTCCCAGCTTGGCGGGCCCCCACGCGCTTCTGTGTAACGGGGGCTTGTTTCGTTCTGGGAGGATCCGGGAGCGGATTGCGGACGTCATTCGAAGCTGGGGAGGCCCCCCTCTGATTGTTTTGGACCAGCCGGACCCTGAGTCGGCGGTGGCCACGGGCGCGGTGCGCTTTGGTTTGGCGCTTCGGGGATACGGTCTTCGGATCGGTGGGGGATTAGCGCGCGGCTATTATGTTGGGCTTGGAAGCGCTGACCAAAAGGGACGTGCTGTTTGCGTGGTCCCGCGCGGAGCCAAGGAAGGCGAGATCCAGGTAGCCGGTTCCGAACCACTGGAGCTCACGGTGGGCGCCCCGGTGCGCTTCGAGCTCTATGCGCGCGACGGCGAGGTGGACCCGCCCGGGCGCGTGGTGAGCCTCGACAGCGGAGAATTCGAGCGGCTGCCACCACTGGTCGCGGCATTCGATCGCGGTCAAAGCGCGCATCCCGAAACGGTCCCAGTCCTCCTCGAGGGAGAGCTCACAGCTCTTGGAACGCTTCGGCTCGGCTGTGTGGAAACGGGGGCCGGCGTAGCTGTCCCGCGGCGCTTTGGCTTGGAGTTCGAGCTTCGAAGACTCGAGCCCACCTTCGGACCCGAAAGCGCAGCCCGGCGACCATCGGCAAGCGCTGTATCGAGTCAGCGCTTCGAGCCAGCGCGCGAAGCGATAGATCGCGTGTTCGGCAAAGGGCGCGCCGACGTGAAGCCCCGCGAAGCAAGAGATTTGCTCAGGGAGCTCGAACGATGTCTCGGCGAGCGCAGCACGTGGTCGACGGAGCTTGCGCGCGAGCTGTTTGACGTTGTCGCTCCGAAACATCGCGCGCGGCGCCGTTCCGAAGATCACGAGCGCGTCTATTGGCTGCTCTCGGGTTATTGCCTGCGGCCTGGTTTCGGTCATCCCCTCGACTCCCGTCGCATCGCGCTGCTCGAGCCGCTGTTCCACCAAGGCCTTCAGTTTTCGGAGTCGGCGCGCGACTGGCAACAATTCTTCATCGCATGGCGGCGTATGGCCGGCGGCCTCAGTGAAGCCGCACAGGCTAGTGTGTTCGACGCGCTCTTGCTGTTTTTTGGAGCCGCGGAGCAAAAGCTCAAAAGGCCGAAGCATTTCCGAGTCGTCCCGGGACCGGAGCTGCTCGAGCTATTGTGTTGGCTCGAGCGGCTGCCCGCTGCGCGGCGCGTCGAGCTCGGTAACCGGATTGTGGAGCGCACTTGGAGCGACCGCGATCCGCGCCTCTGGGCTGCGCTGGGACGAGTGGGAGCCAGGGTGCCGGCGTACGCCAGCGTGCACCATGTGGTTTCGCCGCGCACCGTGGAACGGTGGCTGGATCATTTGCTGCGCGAGAAATGGAACCAAGTTTCCTCCGCGCTCCGCGCTGCAACCGAGCTCTGTCGAGTCACCGGAGACAGGGCGCGGGACGTCTCGCAGGGAATGCGCGCCGAAGTCGCCCGGCGGCTTGAGCAAGTGTCCGCCCCCGCAGAGTGGGTGCGCGCGGTGCGCGAGCTCGTGCCCATCCAAGACGCGGAGCGCGTGACCTTCTTCGAGGAGTCGCTGCCAGTGGGGCTGCGGCTTCCCGACCCAGTTCCGAGCGAAGAGTGAGCTTCAATGCAAGCCCTTTCAGAAGAAGCCTGGATGAGCGAGGCGCTGGACGAGGCCGAGCGCGCTCCGGCGCACGGCGACGTTCCGGTTGCCTGCATCGTGGTGAACGAACAGGGTGAAGAGCTCGGGCGCGGTCACAACCGCCGCGAAGAGCTCGGGGATCCCGCGGCTCACGCCGAGATTTTGGCCTTGAGAGCCGCGGCCCAGAAGCGGGGCCACTGGCGGCTCGAGGGGTGCACCGTCTACGCAACGCTCGAGCCCTGTCCAATGTGCGCGGGTGCGCTGGTGAGCGCCCGCATCCAGCGGCTGGTTTACGCGACCCGCGACCCCAAAGCCGGCGCGGTCGACACGCTGTACCGCATCGGGCAAGACGGCCTGCTCAATCACCGTTTCAGCGTATTGGGTGGCGTGCTCGCCGAGCGCGCAGCAGCGCTGCTCCAAGAGTTCTTCGCGAAGCTCAGGCGAACGTCGGAAGGGGATTAGCATCAATACCCCAAGTCCACCTCCGGCGCCGTTTCCTCGCCGTCTTGGCCCGAGCTGAGATCCTGAGTTTCGCTCGCCGGGTTCACGACCGGCGAAGGAGTAGGAGACTCAGCGCTCACTGACACTTCCTCTTCTAGCCCGGCTTCGAGCTCGGTGTCGTCGATGCGATGGATCTTGCGCGCGACGTGCATCAATTGGCGAAGGTAAGCGGCCCAGCGTTCGGTTAGACGGCCCTCCCGATCGAGGTGGCGGTGCTTGGGGTTTGGCAAAATGGAGGCGAGATAAAGGGCCTGGCCCAGAGAAAGATCACTCGGAGCAAGGTTAAAGTAGCGGCGGGCGGCAGGACCGATGCCGTACAAGCCGGGACCAAACTCCACCACGTTGAGATAAAGCTCGAGGATTTCCCGCTTGGAGAGTTGTTGCTCGAGGAGCGAGGTCAATACCGCTTCCTCGAGCTTCCGCGCCAGCGTCTTTTCATGTGAAAGGTAGAGATTTTTGGCGAGCTGCATGGAAATCGTGCTGCCGCCCCGCACGAAACGACCGGCCAGAAGGTTCTCGCGCGCGGAGCTTTGAAGCGCGCGCACGTCGAAGCCGGAGTGACCGAAAAAATGACCATCTTCGCACACCAGGACCGCCGTGATCACGTGGGGAGAAATCGCCTCGTACGGGACCCAATCTTGTGAGCTAGGGCCGCTCTCCAGGCCCATCATTCGGCCTTTCCCATCGTCAACTTGCCGCGTCCATCCGGATGCGAATCGATGTGGAGACAAGGATTCGGGCACTTCGGTGATCTTGCAATCGTTCTTCAAGTCGAAGTCGGCCGTGGTCTTGTTTAAATGGCGCGTATCGAGCTCCAGTCGGGCGCTGAGCCCGAAGCTCCCGCTCATCCTCACGTCTCGCACCAGCGATATCAGCCCGAGAGGCATCGAATCCAACACTTCCTGACAGCCGGAAAGGGGAAGAGAAGCTTGCAGGCTGGCTCTCAAGAAATCTCCTTCTCGCTGGATATTGGTTTTGCCCAAAACACTGAGCTTGCCCAGGCGGAGGTCCGCCTGGTCGATACGCACTCGCGAGCCATCCAACGCAAGCTCTCCTCGCGCCGTCCACGCCACGTTTATTCCCATCACCGGTTCTGGCGAAAGCGCGCTCTGCCTTAGCGAGAGCTCGGAAATCGCGCCGGACCCCGAGAACACGAGTCGGGAGCCATCTTCGGAGATTTCCAGGTCGCCGCGCGCTTCCACTTCGACCCGGGAAACGCCGATCAATCCGAAGTCTCCCTCCTCCACTCCCATGGAAGCCAGGCTGGTCGGACTGGTATCGAGTGTGAGCCGGTACGGACCTTGAGAAAGCGGCGCTTCGAACTCGATTCGAAGCTGGTGAGAGCCTTCAGCCCCCGGAAGCAAACTGAGCTTCAGGTGTTCTCTGTCGCGACGAACCTGCAGCTCAGCCGGACCGATGTTAAACGTTTCCGCTCCCCGCTCGAGCTTCAGGCGTAGGCCGGTGAGCTCGAGTTCGCCTTGGTGCGGAAGCATCCGACCGACGAACTCCGCAAGACGCCCGAGCATCGCCCGATAGCGCAGCCCGCGATCGGGGTCGTAATCGGGAAGCAGCGCTGGGCCGCGCTTAGCACGGGGTTCGCGTACGAGCTGCCGAGGCGCCGACCCCTCGGCCGGCGCCTCTGGGATCTTCCAAATAACGCGCACCCCGTCGAATACCAATTTGAAGGACTGAGCCGGGCTGGAGCTCCGACCTCCCGGACTGCTTTGCCGCCATTCGCGAAACTCGCGGGTTATTTCATCCAGATCTCCTTTGAGGACCATAACTACCCCGTAGAAAGACACGGAACGAATGCTGAGCGTCGGTCCGTAACCCACGCTCACCGTGTCCACCGTAAAAACCACACCCGGGAGCTTCGGCGCCCGCAGGGCCACCCCTTCCAGCCACACCTTTCCCCATCCCACTCGTACCTCCCTGACGGTAAACGTCACACCGGCTCGAGCCGCGCGGGCCTCGGCAACTTTTCGCACGATTGGCTCCACCAGGAGCGGAGAGGCCGCCACCGCTCCGACCAGTAGTCCCGCGCCAATGATCCACCAGCGCCGGGTTCGGGTGATAGCGGCCAGGCGTTGCCAAAATCCCATTTTTGATGCGAGCCTAGCGCGACCGGGCGCGGTCCGCCCGAGCCGGCCACTTGGGCCACCGCCGAGCTTGCCAGGGCCGCTAGGAGTGGGTTAATTCAGTATGTGGCGCGAGCTCGAGCCACCTTGGCGTGGCCTGGTCCGGGCGAAAAGCGATCGGCGTGAGGTGCGACCTCCCCGCAAGCTCCCGGCGCCAAGGTAACCGATGAAGAAAACGATTCCGATATTCTTGTTTCTGCTCGGCACCAGTTGGCTCTTCGCCGGTGGATGCAAAGGCTATCACGACGCCTGCAAGATGGCTGGCGGGAAGCTAGAAAGCGGTGCGCCGAACAAATACGAGTTTTGTCGAGTCAAGGCC
>DASXTY010000491.1:0-2101 GCA_036505155.1 Polyangiaceae bacterium
TCCGGGCCGCCGGAGCGGTGAAAGCGGACTGCGAGAGTCATGGCCGACCCGCTTGGTGCGCTCGCTCGGAGGACTGCCGTTGGCAGTGGGCATAAAAGAACCAGACTGCTCGACGCGCGCGGCGTGCCATGATACGTGCCACCGAGACTAGCATGTCCCCGCGGTACCGCATTGAGCTGAGACCAAAGGCAGAGCCGATGGCAGCGGACCTGCGAGCCGAGGTCATGCAGAACCTCGGCTTTGGACGCATCTTCACCGAGCACATGGTGGTGATTCCGTACAAAGCCCCCGAGGGTTGGGGTTCCGGTGTCCTCCAACCGTATCGGCCCTTGCAGCTCAATCCCGCCGCATCGGTCTTGCACTATGGGCAAGCCATCTTCGAAGGATTCAAAGCCTATCGTCGAAAAGATGGTGGGATCGCGACCTTTCGCCCGGATGCCAACGCGCGCCGCTTCAACGGGTCCGCGCAGAGGCTTGCGATGCCCCAGATGCCGGCGGAGCTTTTCATCGAAGCGGCCGACGCGCTGATCCGCCAAGAGCGCGAATGGGTGCCTTCCGAAGTCGGGCAGAGCCTTTACATTCGCCCGCTGATGGTGGCGACCGAGCCGGTGCTCGGAGTGCGGCCGGCCAAAGAGTATTTGTTTCTGGTGTTCGGATCGCCGTCGGGCGCGTATTTTCCAAAGGGAATAAAGCCGGTCACCGTGTGGATTTCGCGAGACTACGTGCGGGCGGCGCCGGGCGGAACTGGGGCTACCAAATGCTCGGGCAACTACGCCGCCAGCCTGGTTGCGCAGGAACAGGCGCTCGAGCAAGGTTGCGATCAGGTGGTGTGGCTGGATGCCGTGAGCCGGCAATACGTGGAGGAAATGGGGGGCATGAATCTGTTTTTCGTCTATCGGCAGGCCGAGCGCACTTTGTTGGTCACGCCAAAGCTCACGGGCACGCTATTGCCCGGCGTAACGCGAGACAGTTTGTTGGTTTTGGCCAAAGACCTGGGATTTGCGGCGGAGGAGCGCCTGGTGAGCGTGGACGAATGGCAGCGAGACCTGGAGCAAGGCAAGATGACGGAGGTGTTCGCCTGCGGCACCGCGGCCGTGATCACGCCGGTGGGATCGGTCAAAACCGGCTCGGACGAATGGGTGATCAATCAGGGCAAGACGGGTCCAGTTGCCGCGCAGCTCCGAGAAACTCTTCTATCGATTCAGCACGGCGCGGCGCCCGATGCGCACGGGTGGATGCACCGGGTTTGCTGAGCCGCTATTCGTAATAAACGTCCAGGCGCGGACCTTGGCCTCCACCGGCTCCGGTGGCAAAAGTCGCGCCATAACCGGGGCTTCCGGAGGCGCGAAGAGCGATCCCGTAATTATGACGCGGGTGATCTTGCCAATAACCGACCAAGTCGGTGACGTCGATGCGGAGCAACGACTGCCCGCCGGCTCGCGCCGTCCCCACTCCCCGAGGAGGCCCGAGCCGAGGCTGCGATAACCAACGAAGGTTATCCGGCTTCCACCCATCCACGATGCGCCAAGCGGAAATGGTAACGTTTTGGGTTGCGGAAGGAGCCCCAGCCATGGGCTCGAGCAGGAGGAACGCGCCGAAGATTCGTGTGCCGCGATGCCATGCGGGATCAAACCTCAGGTACAACGCCTGGGAGTGTATTTGACCGCCAAACGTCACGGCCGTGGGTAAGGTCCGCGCGTGCCGCTGGTCAGGGCTCACTACTGCCAGCATCGCTTGCGAGAGCACGACGCGCTGCGCGTCGGAAGGCATAATGTCGGAACCCCGCAGTACGCAGCGGTTAGCCAGGCATTCGCTTTGCGCAGGGCAGCCGCTCGATACAGCACACTGCTGGACACCGGGCGAGCAAGCCGATGCACCGAGCGCGATAGCAATCGCTATCGTTCCAGGCGACCTGTTTTGGGCCCTGCCCTGGGCGGCCGACTCACCCCGGCAGAACTGGGCAGCCAAATATGATTTTCACGCTGTTCGCGCCCTTCGTCTTCAGAAGGTCGCAGGCGGTGCCCATAAACTGGAGGGTTTCCGGGTCGGTGGTTTGGTCGATCTGCCAGCCGTTCCCGCTCATGTCGAGCCTCTGGATGGT
>DASXTY010000492.1:0-1638 GCA_036505155.1 Polyangiaceae bacterium
CGCCGGAGGAGCTCGTCGGGGACGACGGCGCGTTCGCAGCCATCGTGAGCGGCTTCTTTGCCGCGCGTGCTGGGTTGCCAATGATCCCAGATGCACCTCGAGTGCGTTGGATTCAGCTCGAGCAGTTGCGCATTGCGCTGCCGTGGGTCGCGCGCGTTCTGGGCTTACCGCCCCCGGACTTGCTCAAATGAAAGGCCAACTGGCGTTGCCCTTTAGTCTCTTGCGCATCCGGGCGATGAATCCAAGTCCAGCGTTTGCCGCTTCCACCCCAAAGCAAAAAAGCCAACGTCGGTTGGCTTTTCGTCTCTTTTGCGCACCCGGGCGGATGAAACTGCGATTGGCTAGCCGACGGTGGCTAGCGACAGTCCCGCGGCGTTGCCCCAAGCCATACCAAAGACGATTGAAAGTCGGCGTAAGGTTGCCTTAAAAGCGGCAGATGATCTGTCGTTTGGTGGGTGCTGGTCTTGGCTACAGACACGTTATGCTTGGAGTGGCTCTGGCGTGCGGCCCGGTTTTCGGCTGCGGCTCCCCGGGCTCGGACGCTGCGGACGGAGAGGGAAAGGCCGGCTCGGGATCGACGATCACGATTCCGTTGCCGCCCCCCGTGGAGCAACGCTTGACGTCACTGGTCGAGCAGCTGGCTCAGATCGTCTGCGAGCGCTCCCGTAACTGCTGTCCCGGCTACGGGCTCCGCTCCCTCGGCGATTGCACCGATATTGCCGGGGCGCCGTTCGTCCAGCGTGCAAGTCAGGTGTTGTTCGGTGGCGGCCCCGACGGCACCGACTATTCGATAGATGAAGGGCTGGCTGCGGCTTGCCTACAATCCGCGCGCTCGGTCGCAAACGACTGCGGATTCGCGACCGAAAAGCTGCTCTATACGTGGACACTGCCCTGCATGCACGCGCTCCGGATCGTACCGAAGGGCGAGCCGCCGACGGAATGCGATGACGATCATGACTGCGAGAGCACGCGGGGCGCGGGCCACGTTTGCTTCGAGCATCGCTGTCTTGCCGTCACTGTCATGCCCACGGGTAGTTCCTGCGCGGTGCCGAGCGGGCCGACCAGTATTCCTGGCTGCGGTCCCGCGGGTTACTGCAATTCCAAGCAAGTGTGCGCAGCCATCGGCGGACCCGGTGAAGCCTGCGACGGGTCCGCCAACTCCTGCACTGCCGGCTCCTATTGTCAGCCGGGGAATCCGCCGGTCTGCGCTGCCCGGGTCGGCGCGGGTGAGCCGTGTGACAGCTCTCCCGAATGTCTCGAGGGTACCTGCGCTTGTCCTGCAGAAGGTTGCTCTGGGCAGAGCACCTGCCTTCGGGCCTCCGCGATCGGCGACGCCTGCACTACGGACAACGGCTGCGGTGCGCTCCTGCGCTGCCTCGGAGGGCGTTGCGTGCCGCGAAAGATCGGAATCTGCCAATAGGCCAAACAACCAAACGACCAAACGACCAAACGACCAAACGACCAAACCGTTGAGCTGCTGACGCTTCGTGCTAGCGCCCGGTGCCGCGACGGTGACGAGATCGCGGGGGACGTCCACCGAGCTATGGGACGTACTCGGACGCTTGCGCCCGCTTGCCCAATTCCAAGATCTGCTGGGTGTTGGGTAAGCGGACCCAGCGCTCGCGTCTCGTCGCGTAG
>DASXTY010000493.1:0-4444 GCA_036505155.1 Polyangiaceae bacterium
CGCGCGGGCGCCAGCCGAGCTCGCGTTCGGCTTTCTTCGCGGTGCAATACCAAAAATATTGTGCGAGCTCGGTGCTTATCGGGTCGACCGATGGCGCTCCACCGATGGCCCGTACCGCGCGATTGAAGAGTTGGTTCAGGCCGATGGCCACCGCTTTGGTTTTCGGCATTCGGAGCCAGGGCGCGCGCACACCGCTCAGCCGTTCCAGCCGCTCGAAAAAGGCCGCGATGGAAAGATTCTTCGCGTTGAGAAGGTAGCGCTCGCCGGCGCGCCCCTGCAAAAAGGCGAGAATCATGCCCTCCGCTGCGTCGCGCACGTCCACAAATGCGATGCCTCCGGCGGGCACGGCTGGGATCGAGCCTTCCAAAAAACGGCGCACGTCGCCGGTGGAGGATTCTCGCGAGTCTCCTGGGCCGAGCAGCAAGCTGGGATTGACGATGACCACCTCGAAGTCCGGTGGATGATTGGCTTCCAAAGCCGCCCGCTCGGCGTAGAGCTTGCTCCGATAATACGGCCAAGCCGCCAGGTGCTCGAGCGGAGTGGGCGCGCTCTCGTCGTAGATGCAATCGGGATCGGTGCCGATCGCGATGGTTCCACTGGTGCTTGCCACCACGACTTTTGGAACACCGGCGCGGCGAAGCCCCTCGAGGGCTCGCTCCGTGCCGACGACGTGAAGCTGATACAGCTCTTCTGCATCTTCGCGTCGGCGCGACACTTTCCCTGCTACCAGGAAGGCGCCGTCAGAGCCACGCGCGCTTTCGGCCACCGCAGCCGAGTCGAGGATATCCACCGGCTCGACCCGCACATCAGCGACCGAGCCGCCACGCCGCGATACCGCGGTGACGGGATGACCTCGCTCGCGCAGCTGGCTCACCAGATGGTTGCCAAGAAATCCGGTTGCACCGGCAACCCAATAGCGCGCGGGGGCGGTGGGCTCTTTCAAGGGCTCTAACCCTGTAGCTGAAAGGCCCTTTGGAAGGTCAAAAGCAGCGCGATGTTGTTGGACTTGACGGTTCCTGACACGAATTCCGCCGGTGATGGGGTGTAGGCCTCGCGAACGATGCGCGTGAACATCGCCGGTGAAGTCTTCAGCACACAGTCGGCCGGATTGACCGCTTTGCCGGGAGCCACTTCGCAGGAATCGGGCGTGATCCTCACCGACCAGCGCTCTTTTGTACCCAGGGAGAAATAATAGCTCACCGGCTGCTCCACGCAGCCCGCCACGAACCGATTCGCAAGCTCTCGAAATACCGGTTCCAGCGACGGCGCGTTCTCGGTTGGCTCGAGATCGTTGGGCGTGAGCTGCTTGATATCCAGCAGCTCGCCGCGGCTCAGGGCCAACACCGCTCGCCGCACCAGCTGAGCCACCGTGCGCGACGCTTCGGTCGGCAACATTCCGTAGGTTAGTCGTTTGAGATGGCTAACCTCGAGCGGCGGGCCGATTCGAGCGTCGACGTTCCTCTGTCGCAAGACGGTGGCACCCTTGGGCAGCGCTTGAAAGGTGCCCCCGAGCCAGACCGGCAGAACATCGACTCCCTGATGCAACGCCAGGTGGCCGATTGCCGGTTTGAATTCGTGGATGTCGCCGTCCACCGTGCGCGTGCCTTCGGGAAAAATGAGGACCGTTTTGCCCTTCTCGAGCAGCTCCCCCACTTGGCGCAGCGCCTGCCGCAACGAGCCGTTACGGGGCAAGGGCACGAGGTTGGTCAAGTTTTCAAAATACGCTTTGCGCCAGCGCTTGCCCTCGAAAAAGTAATCCTGAGCGGCAAGCGAAACCAGTCCTTGGCCGTAAGCGCCCAGGGCATATTTCACGAGCCCCATGTCGAGGTGACTGGCGTGATTGGCGGCCACGATGGCGTGGCGGTTGTGCGGAATGAACGCGCGACCGGTTACTTTGGTCGAAAGGACGTGATCGTAAAAGCTCATCTGCGCCTGCCCGAGCCAGCGCATGGCAGCTTCCCGCAGAATCGGCGGTAACATTAGCGATCGATCGGCGTCTTTCTCGATGGTCGACGACTGGACCAGCCTGCGACCGACCTTGGAATCCCGAACTAAGTCCTCGACATCGGCCAGTGTTTGCGCCTGGGCAAACCGCTCCGCATCCAGATTGGCGCCCGCACGGGCTTCGACGGCTACTAAAAACTCGAGCAGCATCAACGAATCGAACGCCAGATCACCGCGCAGGCTGAGGCCGGAGTGGAGCTCGCCCGGATCGCGTCGGCAAACGGCGGCGGCCGCGGAGCGCACCAGCTCAGTAGCGCCCAAAGCTTCCCCCGCCGGGAGCGGTTGATCCTTGGCCGTTACGCCGACGTGTTCGACCAACTTGCGAACTTCTGCTCGCTTGACCTTTCGAGTCTGTGTGCGCGGTAGTGGAGCGTCCAGGATGACGGTTACCACTGGCTGCATGTGGGTTGGAAGCTTCGAAATAGCCGTCTCCAGAGAACGGCGCGCCAGCGCGTGGCGTTCCGAGCGGGTAAGATCCGGGTTTTCTTCAGCAACCGCAGCGCATGCCACGCGCTCGCCGCTTCGCGTGTCCGCCAAGCCGACCACCGCCAATTCGGAGATGTACTGGAGCCTCCCCAATCGGGCTTCAACGTCCTCGGGATAAACGTTCTCACCATTGGAGGTCACGATGGTATCTTTGGATCGCCCCACGATGACCAAGTGCCCCTGTCGGTCAATTCGTCCGAGGTCCCCGGTGTGTAACCACCCCTCCGAGTCCCGCGCCTGCCCGCCGACTTCCTGATTCGAATAGCCCACCATCACATTGGGGCCGCGAGCGACGACTTCACCCACGCCGTCCCGGTTGGGAGATTCGATCCGCAACTCCACGCCGGGGATGGGCTTGCCGACTTGCTCCGACTTGGCCCTCGGCCCGCCTGCGGCCACCGTGAGCACGGGCGCGGCTTCGGTCAAGCCGTACCCCTGGGACAAGTGCAGGCCGAGACCCGCGAACAGCTCATGGGTGCGCGGATTGAGCGCGGCGCCCCCGCTCACCAGGAAGCGCAAGTGACCTCCCAACGCTTCGTGCACCGGGCCAAACAGCAGGCGCCCCGCGTCCACTCCCAACTTCTTGCCGAGCGTGCGGTTCAATTCGACGGCAAATTCAAACAGGTGCGCTGCCAGCTTGCCGCGCTCGGCCACCCGGGCATGGATGCTGCGCTCCAACATTTCCCAGAGAGCCGGCACCCCAATGAGACCAGTGATGCGGCCTGATTTCAGCGCTGACTCGAGCTCGCTGGCCTTGAGCTCATCCAGGTAAACAATGCGCGAACCGCGAGACAACGGCAGGAGCATCCCGCAAGTGAGCTCGAAAGTGTGGTGCAGAGGCAGCACACTCAGGATTCGATCCTCTTTACCAAGCGGAAATAAGGGGACCAAAGCCGCGACCAGCGAGGTCAGATTGGCGTGCGAGAGCATCACTCCCTTGGGAACGCCCGTGGTGCCACTGGTGTAGATCAGGGCGGCGATGTCCTCTGAGGACTCGACCCGGCTGTCCATGGTGGGGCCCGGCTCGCAAACCTCCAAGAGATCCAAGAAAATCGTGGGGCCGTTTAGCTTCACGCACAGGCGCTCGCGCGCGGGGCGGTCTAAAACCACCACCCTAGCTCCCGACGCTCGCAGCAAGTTCTCCGCCGTATCCGGCTCGATGCCGGCTTCGACCGGAACTGCCGTAGCCCCACTCCACACGATGCCAAAGAAGGCCACCGGCCACGCGGGGTGGTTTTTCCCGGCCAAAAGCACACGCTCGCCCGGCCGCACGCCAAGCTCGCGAAGCCGCACCGCACAGGCGCCTGCTCGCTCGCGCCAATCGCGGAAGCTGAGCCAGCTCAGCCCGTCTTTTTGCGTGCGTTGCAAGGCGATGGCGAGGTCGTACCGCTCCGCCATTTCGTCCAGCAGAGCTGGTAGAGTTTCGTGGCGTTGCGGGGGTTTGCGCGGCCGATTGACCCGTTCCTCGATTTTGGGGAATACCCATCTCTCCAAGGCGGGAATATGTACATCCAGAAACCAGTGTCGCCAGTCGATGTTTTCCGGCGTCCACCCAATCCGCTGCTTGTCTTGCTCGCTCAGCCGCGCATACGCCGAGCGTACGTGATCACAACGAAAGACGTAATCGTATTCGGCTGAAAAGGGCACGAACACGCTCAAGATTTTGCCGACTTGACGCTGCTGGCTGGCAAAGTCGCCCACCAGCTTGGCCGCCGGATTGAGCAACGGTGCTGCCGGGCCAACCGCCGCGCGGTCCAACCAGTCTGAAACAGCGCGAGCGCCCTTGGCAATGCTGAGGGGGCCGTATTTTCTAAACTGCTCGCTGGAAAGGAGCGCGCCTTCGTAATGAGCTTGTAGAAAGCTCAAAAACGGGCCACCCTTGCCGGTCTTCTGGTAATAGCGGCGCTTGTAGAGTCCGCTCAGCTCAAAGAAGCGCTTGGTAGTACACGGATTC
>DASXTY010000494.1:0-3490 GCA_036505155.1 Polyangiaceae bacterium
AGCACGTTCATGTGTCCGGGCATGCGCCCCGCAACCGGGTGGATAGCAAACTTGACTTGTACTCCCCGCTCGTTGAGCTCGTCGGTCAGCTCCTTGACCGTGTGCTGCGCTTGGGCGACGGCCAACCCGTAGCCCGGCACCACGATCACCAGCCGCGCATCTTCCAGAAAGCTTACGGCGTCGACCACCGAGCAGGACTTCACCGGGCGCGCTTCAGCGGCTCCGACGGTGGCTATGACCTGGCCCACCGCTCCAAACAGCACATTGGTGAAAGACCGATTCATCGCCTTGCACATCAAGATGGAAAGAATCAACCCGGAGGAGCCGTCCAGCGCTCCGGCGATGATCAGGAGCTTGTTGTTCATCACGAAGCCCATGGCGGACGCCGAGAGCCCCGCGTACGAGTTCAAGATCGCGATCACGGTGGGCATGTCCGCACCGCCGATGGGCATGACCAGGAGGATTCCGAAGAGCAGCGCCGCGCCCATCAGAACGTACACCGTCGCTGTGGCATGCGGGAAAGCCGCCAAATAAGCGGCCGAGCCCAGCGCCAGGCCCAGGGTGGAAAGGCTCACCAAGTTTCTGCCCGGGTACACGATGGGTTGCGTGGGGATGATTTCTTGCAGCTTGCCAAACGCCATCATGCTGCCGGTGAAGGTCAGGTAACCGAGCGTCATCTCTGCAGCCAGCGCACCGGCTGCAAATGTAGGAATGTTGGGCGCGTTCTGCAGGTACTCGGCGGTTCCGACGATGCCCGCTGCCAGTCCACCAAACGCGTGCGAAAGCGCAGTCCGCTGCGGCACTGCGGTCATGGGCATGAGCACCGCCATCGGGATCCCCACCACTGCGCCGAGCGCGATGGCGCCCCCGATCCAAGCGTATGAAGCGAGCGAAAACGAAGCCGGCAAAAGCGTTCCCGCCACCGCCAGCACCATGGCCAAGGTTCCCGCCCAGTTGCCGCGGCGCGCCGTTCTCACCTGGCCCATCCACTTCAGCGACAGGATGAAGAGCGCAGCCGAAGCCAGGTAGACGTAGCCGACTGCACCCGAGGAGGATGCGTGCTCAGTCATGTTGGATCACCGGCGCACCAAGAGCGCGTTGGGTCATGATTTACCCTCACCACGGCGCCGGAACATGCGCAGAATGCGCTCGGTGATCAAAAAGCCGCCGATGGCATTGATGGCGGAGCAGCTGACTGCAGTGGCGCCCAGCAGCACCACCGGGCTGGATAATCCGCGCCCGGTGACTAAGAGCGAGCCCACGATGGCAATGGAAGAAATGGCGTTGGTGAGCGACATGAGCGGAGTGTGTAACAAGCGGGACACGCCGCGGATGAGCTCGATTCCGAGGAAGCTCGCGAGGACGAAGACGAACAGGTTCTCGAGAATGTCGGTGTGCGTGATCGCGTGCATGGTTTCTTGTTCTTGAACCAATTATGGACGCCGATTTTTTCGGCTCACCGGATAGCGCACACCGGTTGCGCCAGGCAAGGGCGAGCTGCGCGTGTTTTTGGGCGGGTCCCAGCCCCTCGAGGGTGCATTTGCGGCTTTTGTCGGGTTGGCGTAGTCTGGCGGCCTATTGATATTGCGCTTGAACCATTTGGGCCCAACGCTGACTTTCTGCTTGCTGATTGTCGGTGCCTGCAGTCGGATATTGGGCATCACCGAGGGAAAGCCGCGTGAGGACGCCGCGGCGGGCGGCGGCTCGGGCGGCGCAAATGGTGGTAGCGGCGGGCGAGACGCCAGCGCCGGAGGTGGGGGCTCCCCGGCGGGTGGGGTGAGCGCCGGTGGTAGCGGCGGATCCGTCGCTGGGGCTGCCGGAGCTGCCGGGAGCGCGGGCATGGCCGGAGTCGACGCGGGGCCGGTGGTGGTGTGGAACGATATGACCGACCCCACGCGGTGGTTGACGTTTACGATAACCAGCGCGCCTGGACTGAGCGGTCCGTTCTCCGGGGGAACTTTCGACGGCCGGTATGTTTACTTGGCGCCCGCACCCGCGACCGTGCCAACGCGATACGACACCACGCAATCGTTCATCAGCGCGGCTGCGTGGTCGGAGTTCAACGTGGCTGCCACCTACCCCGGCGCGGTAGGTTATCACGGCGGAGCCATTGTGGCGGCTGGTGGGGTGCTGTTCGTGCCATATTACACCGGGACGGCGTATCACGGCTTCACCGTTCGTTACGATCCCAGCAAGCCCTTCGATATGGGCAGCTCGTGGCTAGAGTTCAATACGAACACCCTATTGACTGGCTCGGTCGGGTATTCCGGCTCGGCATTCGATGGCCGGTATGTGTATTACGCGCCCAACATTTGGGTAAACGGGGCCATGGTGGCGGTGCGACACGGGCGAGTAGCCCGCTACGATACGACGTTGCCGTTCGACCTGGGGACATCTTGGGCGGTGCACGACGCTACCACCGAAAATGCCGGGTCCGTCGGTTTCCAGGGGGCGGTTTACGCGGCCGGCTACGTCTATTTCGTTCCGCACTACAACACCGCCTACGACGGACTGGTCACCCGTTACAACACGCGAACCGCCTTCGACTTGGCGAGTTCGTGGGGCACGTTCGACACCGCAACCTTAAACTCGCAAGCCAGGGGATTCGTTGGCGGCGTGTTCGACGGCCGGTATGTTTACTTCGTGCCCTACGCCAACGCCCCAGCGACGTTTCACGGCAATGTCGTCCGCTATGACACGCAGGCCCCGTTTTCCACCGCGACCTCTTGGGTGGTTTTCGACGCGGGAACCGTGAACCCCGCCGTGCAGGGGTTTACGGCGGGAGGATTCGACGGTCGCTACGCATATTTCTCCCCCAACAGTTCCGGCACCATTGTGCGCTATGACACCACGGCCGCCTTTGCAGATTTGACAAGCTGGCAGGCATTCGACCTCTTGCCGCTGAACGCTTCCGCCAAGGGGTATTTTGGGTCGGTGTTCGACGGCGAGTATATGTACTTTGTTCCTAGCCCGAATGGTGGCGCGGGCAACGTGGTAGCCCGATTCGACGCCCGCACGCCGCGCACTCTAACCCTTCCCTACAACGGCGGGAGCTTTTGGTGATGGCAGACCCCATCGCGACCGGTGAGGTCATTGCGGGCAAGTACCGCGTGGAGCGAGTCATCGCGCGCGGCGGCATGGGCATGGTGCTCTTGGCAACGCACCTCCAGCTCGGCGAAACGGTGGCGATCAAGCTGCTTCTCCCCGAGGTGGTGGCTCGTGAAGATACGCTGGCAAGATTTTTGCGCGAGGCGCGCGCTGCAGCCCGGCTGAAAAACGAGCACGTGGTGCGCGTCTTCGATGTCGGCACCACCGATCGCGGGCAAATCTACATGGTCATGGAATTTTTGGAGGGAACGGATCTGGACCAGGCCATTCGCAGTCGCGGGCCGTTGCCCATTTCTGAAGCCGTGGATTACTTGCTCCAGGCCTGCGAAGGTGTCGCCGAGGCGCACCGCATGGGTATCATCCACCGCGACCTGAAGCCCGC
>DASXTY010000495.1:0-3268 GCA_036505155.1 Polyangiaceae bacterium
AGTCCCATCCGGCTTCGGAGCGAGCTCTCGAGGATCAGCCATCCTCTGCTTCTCCGCTTCAACCTGGGTTACTGGAAGAAAAGAGGCGTGCAGTATTGCTGGAGCAAGCGATTCGGAAGCTTCCCGAGCGGCAAGCCACCGCCATCACCTTGGTCCACTTGCAAGGCTTTACCGGGGAGGAGGCAGCCCAGGTAATGGGCACCAGCCAAGAGGCTTTGGAATCTTTGCTCGCGCGAGCACGCCGCAGCCTGAAAGCCAGCTTGCTTTTAGCGGGGGTGGAAGCTCGTCGCGGAGGCGAATAGCAGCATGACCAACAAACCCGGAACCAAACTTACCGTGGCGAGATTCGGCGAGCTCAGCGCGGCGTATGGAAGCGATCTCAATCACTGGCCAGCCAGCGAACGCGAAGCGGGTCTGGAGTTGGTTCGGACATCGGATGCGGCGCGGACGTTGCTGGGCGAGGAACGGGACCTCGACCGAGCCCTTGCAGGCGCGGCAAATGTGGACCTGGTGCCGTTGTCTCCGGATCTCGAGCGACGTCTTGCGGAAATCCCGCTTCGCATTGCGCAATCTTCCGGATGGCCGGCGCGCCTTTTCAGACTGTGGGTGCCGTTAGCGTGGAGCGCGGCGGCCGCGCTCGGCGTGGTTCTCGGCGTCTATTCAACTGACGGCGACTCGATTGCGGTGGTGCTGGGCGACGACTCTATCGAGAGCACCGCTGGCAGAAGCTCGGCGGCCTCGAGTGACGAAACCTTTTCACTCGCCATGGGCGATCTGGAACCTGGGGATGGGAACCCATGACACCCCTAACCAAACGGTTGACCATTGCGCTGGTTATTTCGGTAGCGTTGAATCTTCTTTTCATCGGTTTGGTAGCCGGCCGAGGATTGCGGCGGCATCGGGGTGCAGAACGGTTCGGCGACGCTCGCGAGCTCGAGCACACTGGAAAAATGCTGATGCGCCACCATCCGGCCTTGCGCGCTGTTTTCGAAAAGCATCGCGACGACTTTGCCGCTCGACGGCGGGCCGTGGCCTCTGCCCGAATCGCAGTAGCCGAAGCCGTGCGCCACGACCCCTTCGATCCCGCAGCTGTCGAGACCGCGTTCACGGCGCTGCGTCAGGAGACGGCCTCCAGCCAAAAGCTCATTCACGACGCCGTGCTGGAAGCTTGCAAACAAGCACCCCCCGATGCTCGCCGAGCGCTGGCAGACGGCTTTTTGAAGCACGAGCGCGGATTTTAGGCTCTCACGCCGCCGCGCGAGGCGCGGGCGTCGCGGCGCTCTCCGAGAAGAAGCGCGCCATGGCTCGGTCCACGAACTCGACCAAGTTCGGCTTCGTGCGCGCGTAGGTGCACACGGGAGTGGGCAGTGGAGAGCGGATCGAGACGGCCAGGAGCCCGAACGCGCTGGCGTCCGCCTTGGTGGGGCGTTCGTCGGTGATGAACCACTGGCGGTCGCCGAGCCAGGCCGCGAGCGCGTCGATGTCTTTTTTCCCCATGGCCGCAACTTCTTCGGGTGTGTGCCGCCCGATGCCGCGCTCGAACAAGTGTTTTCTGATGCCACGGCGCACCAACGGCGCCACGATGGGAAGGAGCGGCGCCGGCAGGTCGAACATTTTTTTCAGATGCTGGAAGCCGCCGTCCAAAACTGCCAGCTCGTATTCGAAGACCTGATGGTAATGCTCCTCCAGCATGCGGCGAAGCACCATGCTGCGTGCCCGCTGGTCTTCAGACAGGTCTAGGTCGAGGTGCTTCTGATATTTTTTTGCAACGTGATCCAAAATGAGCTCGGTGTCTCCCAGGCGGAGGTCACCGTCTACGATCCAAGGGCTCTTACGCTTAGGTCCCTTGCGATTGTCATTTTCGTACATCCGCTGATACGGAACCCCCAGCATCCGCAGGCACGTTTCGAGTTTCAGGCCGAACGGACCGGCGGTGGGAAGTCCCCAGGCAGCGCCAAATGTGTAGAGTCGTAGTTCAGAGCTTTTCATGGTTATTCCTTTCACGATTACGCGCTGAGAGCTTTCGCTAACGCGCGAAGCGCTGCTGCCCCGTTGCCTCGATATGATGATCCGTGCATACATGCGAGCAGCTCGGGCTCAGTGGCCGCCAGCCGCTCGATCAACGCCCCCGCCGCGCGCGGATTCGAGTAGTACTCCATCGCCCCGCGCATCGCTTCGCTCGGTCCAAGGATGTCCCCCTCGGTTACCGGCGGCGTGTTGGCGCCCGCCTGCGTGCACAGATCACCGCAAAACAGCGTGCGCGTCGTGGTCTCTGACAGGTATCCCGCATCCCAGCCGTGCGGTAAGTGCGGAGTGTCGAACCAACGGACCCGCTTTTGCCCGATGACAAGCGTTTCTCCGTCGGCGAGCACGCGGGGAGCTCGGGGCGCAAGGTCTTCGATCGAGAGCATCGCCGCGATTTTCCCGCACAAGGGCGACGCATGCGGGGCTACGGCGAGCCACTCGGCGAGCGCGCCATCTTCGTCCGCCTCGTGGTGCGAAAACGAAACCCAGCGCAATTTTTCGACCGGCATGACCGCCTCCATCGCTTCCCGTGCCAGCGGGAACATGCGCCGTAAGCCGGTGTGGAAGAGCAGAGGCTCCTGGTCGACGACCAGGAACTGATTGAAGGAAAATCCGGCCGGTAACGCCGGGTTCGGCGGCACCGGGGTGCTGATCCGATAAATGCCATCGCCGATTTCGTCGATGCGGGTGCCGCTCTGGGAGTTGGTAACGGGCATGAAGATCTCCTGCTTGTCTTCATGTGGCGCTGCTCGACGCCCCGTTACACGACGATCGTCACTTCCATTCGTGAGCTACGAAGTAGTCGCCGACCCGACGGCGTTCTCCCGCTTCGACCGCCTGCACCCGGAAAGACAGGTCACCCGGGAAAAGACTTTCATAGTGACGCTGGCACGCGATCAACACCTCGCCCCGTTCGCGGTCGAAGGGTACGTGTTCGAAGGTGAGGAGCGACACGCCGGCTTCGTTCAGGAGTTCGAGGTCCACGCGTTCGGCTCGGGCAAGGTCGCCGTGCAGCGCGTGCACCAGCAAGTCCAGCCCGGGGGCAAAGCGCGCTCGCGCCTTGACATCCGGCTCCACGGGTGTGTGGAGGACGCGCATCCCACCTGCGACGAGCCGGTCCCGGGCCGCGTGAGAAAGAATCGGAGGAATCAGGGTTTTAAGACCTACTACCAGCCTCGCGATCCGGTCACACGCCTCTGCGCAGAAATCGCAGCCAAAAAAGTGCTCTTCCACCGACGCCGAT
>DASXTY010000496.1:0-1587 GCA_036505155.1 Polyangiaceae bacterium
CTACCACGCCGTCAAGCCGTTCATGGTGGGCGTGATCGCGGGTGAGCTGCTGTCCGGTTTGCTCTGGATGATGATCGGAGCCGCGTATTATTTCTCGACCGGGAAGTCCCCGGCGTCCTACGCCATCTTCCCGAGCTAAGGGACTCTTCGCTCGACGGCTTGGAGCTCCGAGCGAAGTTTCTGGTTTTCCTGCTCGAGTTTTTGAACCTTCCGGTAGAGCGCCTGGATCGCGGCAAACGAAACTCCATTGGCGTCCACCACATCAATCCGGCGCTCGCTCGCGCCGAGCCCGAAAGCGGCGTGAAAATCCTGCGCCATGGGTCCAATGTGGCGCACGCTTGGATCCTCTTCCTTGTAACTCCACATAGGGACATCGACTTGGTTTAATCGTTCGAGCACCTCTTCGGGGGGGATCGGAACCATGTTCCGCTTCAGATTGCGGTCGCTCTTGGTGAAGCAGTTGCACCCCATCTGCTGTGCTTGGGGGATGCAGCAGTTATATGCCGCGTGAGAACAATCAACCATGCCAGCACTGGCACAGCCGAGCGCCGGAACGTCGGTCGTGTCGCACCCGGTAGTGGGAGCGCAGATGCTGGATCCGCCGCCCGTCCCGGATCCGCCGGTCCCGGTCGCGCCGCCGGTTCCGGCATCGGTGCACGCGTGGGTCGGGTCTGCGTCATCCGGGCAAAAGGCACCGGACAGCGAGCTCACGCACCACCCGGTACAGTGGTCGCAGCAGCGCATGCCGGACGTACAGGTCAATGATCCACACTGCTCCCCTGTACAAATCACTGACGGGCAGGCGCCATCGGAGCAATATCGGGCCCCGTCGCATCCAGAGCAGCAGGTCGCATTACTGGCACACGTTGTGCCGCCGCACTGCGGCCCGGATCCACCTGTCCCGGTGGGCTGGCACGCGAGGCCAGAGCAAACGGCGCCCGGCGGGCTGCAGGTACCAGTGCCGTTGCAGTCGATGCAGCAGACTTGACCGGATGCGCAGACAGCTCCACCACATAAAAGCCCGGTACTGCCCCCGGTCGCGGAGGAGGCGCCCGTACCGCTGCTTCCGCCCGTGCCCGAGGGCTGGCACGCGAGGCCCGGGCAAACGGCGCCTGGCTGGCTGCAGGTACCGGTGCCGTTGCAGTCGATGCAACAAACCAGTCCAACGGCACAGGTCGCGTCGCCGCACCGGAGTCCGGTGCCAACTGTCTCGCTGCTTTGACCACAGGCCCCAACTGCGATCCAAGCACCCGCAAGGACCACCCCGCTTACCCATTTTGCGCGATTACCCATGTGACGGCTCCTTTGCCAGGCGTTGCCGCACGCAAGCCGCGTGCCAGGGTTTCCGACGCCGCGCGCGGTGCGCGAGCCTCGGGAGTTCAATACCCGCTGATCTGCCGGAGCTGTCGCCGGCTCGGCTCCGAGCAGCAGAACCAGGGCTCGCTCAATCGGGGAGCCGGAGTGCTCTCGGGTACGCTCCGGGGGGGTGCGGACTGCCCACGAGCGGCGTAGGCGAGCATTCGAATCTCGCCCAGGGTTTCAGAATTTTTCGCCTTGCTCACAGTGGCACGCTCGACCGCGGCCAAC
>DASXTY010000497.1:0-2469 GCA_036505155.1 Polyangiaceae bacterium
ATTCGTCCGGATCAAAAAGGTGAATTTTCGGGGTTTCGAGCTGGAGCGCGAGGCGTTTGGATCCATCTAGCTCCGCGGCCTTCACGCGCGCCACCAGCCGGTCCCCGGTGGAGGTGGAAAGGTAGAGATCCATCATGTTGCCGAGCGGCTCTACCACGTCGACCCCGAGCTCCAGGGTCTGCGCACCCGGCACCGATTCGGTCGCGTGGTACACATTTTCAGGCCGCACGCCCAGCACCACCTCGGTTCCGGCGTGGCGCTCCACTCGTTTCGACTGCCGCTCGGGCAGGGGGACTTTCAGCCCCGCGCCGTCGAAGCAAAGCTGCCCCTGTTCGCTGATGAGCCGCCCGAGAAAGAAATTCATGGGCGGTGTGCCCAAAAATCCCGCAACGAAGCGGTTCAGCGGCCGTTCGTAGATGGCAAGCGGCGAATCGACTTGCTGCACCAGGCCGTTGCTCATTACCACGATGCGATCGCCGAGTGTCATGGCCTCTTCCTGATCGTGGGTCACGTAAATGGTGGTGGTCTGCAGTCGCTTGTGCAGTCGCTTGAGCTCGGCGCGTGTTTCCACGCGCAGCTTAGCGTCCAGATTCGACAGTGGCTCATCGAACAAGAATGCCGCCGGCTCGCGCACGATGGCTCTGCCCACCGCGACGCGCTGCCGCTGCCCGCCGGAAAGCGCTTTCGGTTTTCGATCCAGCAGCGGCTCGATATTCAATAACTGCGCGGCTTTGCGGACGCGCTGTTCGATCTCCGGTTTTTTGAATCGTCTCAACTTGAGACCAAACGCCATGTTCTCGTACACGGTCATGTGCGGATACAAGGCGTAGTTCTGAAACACCATGGCGATGTCGCGGTCCTTGGGGGCGAGGTCGTTCACCACTCTGGATCCGATACTGATGGTGCCTTCCGAGATGTCTTCCAGACCCGCTATCATCCTCAAAGTGGTGGATTTCCCGCAGCCCGAGGGACCCACCAGCACCAAAAATTCGCCGTTCGCGATCTCGAGGTTTACGTCTTTGACCGCGCGGATGTTGCCCGGGTAAACTTTGCCCACCGATTCGAGTTTGACTTCAGCCACCTGGCAGCTTTCAGGTATCAGGTATGAGGGATCAGGGGCAAGTCCCCACGACGGAAGCGTCAAAGAAAGGCCTACTTCGAAGCCAGACCGATCCGCAAGCGCTCAAAATTCGCTTGACGCTTGGGTGCGCGGCCTTGGATAACCGCAAACTATGACCTGGGAGGAACGCTGGCACCCATTGCGAAAGGAGTGGGTGATCATTGCCGCGCACCGACAGGACCGGCCCTGGATCGGGGAGACGGTCGGGAAGGCCAGTGCGGCGCTCCCAGAATATGTTGCCGACTGTTACCTGTGCCCGGGGAACACGAGGATCAGCGGCCAGCGCAACCCCCAATATTCTGACGTTTTTGTGTTCGACAATGACCACCCGTGCGTCGGCATGGATTCGCCGGAGCCGCGAGTCGTCGAGTCGACGGGCGATGTGTATCGGAGCCGCGCCGCCCGGGGGACCGCTCGCGTAGTCTGTTACAGCCCGCGGCACAACGTGACGCTCGCGGAGCTCGAGGTGGGCGAAATCCAGATTTTGCTCGGGGCTTGGCAAGAGCAGTACCGCGAGCTCGGAAGCCGCCCGGAAGTGAGTCATGTGCTGATTTTCGAAAACAAGGGTGAAGTGGTAGGGGTCTCCAATCCGCATCCGCATTGTCAAATCTATGCGACGAACTTTGTGTTTAGGACCATCGAAGTGGAGCTCGAGTGCGCGCGAGAACACCTGGAGCGGACGGGGCGCGTGCTTTTCGCCGACGTAATTCAAGCGGAACAGCTGGATGGCCGCCGCGTGCTCGACCAAAACGCGAGCGCTATCGCGTTCGTTCCTTACTTCGCGCGGTACGCGTATGAAGTGTACGTAGCTCCCCAGGCGACGCACCCGAGTCTGGCCGAGCTCGATGAGCGAGAGCTCGGCGACTTCGCGGAAGTACTGCGGAGAACCCTGGTGCGCTTCGACAATTTGTGGCGTATGTCATTTCCGTACGTGATGGTGCTGCACCAGGCGCCCAGTGACGGCGGCGACCACAGCGCGTTTCACTTTCATATTCAGTTTCATCCCCCTCTGCGAAAGCCGAATTTGCTGAAGTACCTGGCCGGCCCGGAAGTAGGGGGCGGTTGCTTTTTGAGCGACACCGCGCCCGAGGACAAGGCGGCGGAGCTAAAAGCCGTATCGACGCAGCACTACAAACGCAGTACGAGGCACAGCCGTGAAATGGAAAAGTGATCCGTCCGCTGGCGGAGCGGAACACCGCGCCGACGACCTAGCGCATTTCATCCGCATTTTGGAACACCTGAGCGGAGCACCACAAGACCTGTTCAGCCCCGCGGAGCCGGTCTGGGTTGCACGCGCGCCGGGGAGGCTGGACGTGATGGGCGGCATTGCGGACTACTCTGGCTCTCTG
>DASXTY010000498.1:0-4470 GCA_036505155.1 Polyangiaceae bacterium
TCAGTCCGGATGCAGCGACCGGGCTTGTGCCTTGCGTCGTAGTGGAAGTAACCAGCGGCAGCGGTAACTGCGACTGCTCGTCCCGGCCTGGGCGCAATCCCGAGCCGTTGAGTCAAAGCGCAAGCGACGAGCGGCTGGTAAAGCTCGACGCCTGGGTCCGCGACAGTATGAAAAATGACCTTCGCGCTTGTGACAAACCGGGTAAGGCGGCCTGCTCGAGCTATTGCCTGTGCGAGATCCAGCAGGCGAGCAGCTCGGTTCAAACCAGCAACGGTGAGAGTTTTTTGGACGCGTGCAGGCGCACCACAGATTATTGTGAGAGCCCGACCGCCCCGGATGGGACGCCCCTAGCCGGTTACTGCTATGTCGATGACCCGGCGAGCCCGCTTTTGCAGAATTGCTTTCCCACGGAAAAGCAGCTCCTGGTCTTTGTCGGTCTGGACACTCCCTTTAAGGGATCGACGACCATCATCGCCTGCTTGGGCGCCTCGTTTCAAAGGGCCGACGGGGGACCGTAACGGTAGAAAAAACAACTCAGCTTGGAATTGTCACCCCTGCTTTTTGGGGTTGCGACCCGCGCGCGGGATATGATGCCGGCCTCCGATGGACCGGAGAAAAACCGTCCTCATTGTGGAAGACGAGCCGCACATCGTGCTCGGCTTGAAGGATGCGCTGGAATTCGAAGGCTTCCGAGTGATTACGGCGTCCAACGGCCGCGACGGCGTTCAAGCCGCGCGTCAGGAGCGGCCACAGGCGGTGCTGCTCGACCTGATGCTCCCGGATGTGAACGGCTATCAGGTGTGCGAAGACCTCCGCCGTCAAAACGCATTCGTTCCCATCATCATGCTGACGGCGAAAAGCCAGGAAGCGGACAAGATTCGAGGGCTGGATGCGGGCGCCGACGATTACGTGACCAAGCCGTTCAGCGTGGGTGAGTTGGTGGCGCGGCTTCGCGCCATCCTGCGCCGCACCAACCGCCCGGCAGAAGGGCTCAGCTTCAAGCTCGGTAACGTGGAAGTCAACCTGAGCGCCCAAACCGTTCAACGGGACGGAAAGCAAGAGGACACGCTTTCATTTTACGAAGTGGAGCTCTTGCGCCTTCTCTACGAGCGCATGGGGCAACCGGTGAGCCGCGACGAGATCCTCGACAAGATTTGGGGAATCGAAGCCAATCCCAGTAACCGCACCATCGACAACTTCGTGGTGAAGCTTCGTAAGAAGCTGGAAAAACATCCGGAAAAACCCCAGCACATCCTGACCGTGTACGGCTACGGTTATAAGCTCGTGCTGTGATTCTGTGTGACGCCGCTACCGATGGCGCAGCGGAAAGGCGTTGCGCAAGTCGGTCGGTATGGTCTTCGAGTCCTCAGTGAGCTCCTGGGCGGTGAGCTTTTCCGCTTCGACACCATGTCGCACCAGCCGCATCTCTATGTGCAATTGCGACCGGCCCGGGCTGCCGCTGTCGCCGACGTTTCCGAGTAGCGCGCCGGGGCTGAGTACCTTTCCGACCTCGACACCAGGAGCGACGTTCGCCAAGTGTCCGAAGAACGCGATGTAATAACGCTCGCGGATGCGGTCCCGCACCGAATGCAAAGTAGCGACGGTGGTCCCAAATAGCGGGCCGACGAATACTACGCGCGAGGGACCCTGTTGGTTTTCCAGTGCGGCCAGGCGAACCGGCTGGCCCAGAGACGCGGGGATCTCCACTCCGTTTTGCGCATCGCTCGAGGCCTTGCCGCCGGAGTGACCCAACCCGCCCGCGGTGACGGTGCCCGCGTCCGTCGGTCGAATCGGGAGCTCGTACGCTCCATAGTCCTCAGGGCGCTCGGGGCGCCGGGGTATCCGCGCATACAGCTGCCACCGGCCCGGCTCGGACCCCGGCGGCAACGTGGCTGGCTCCTCGGCCCGGGGGACCGGAATGCACACCTCCCCGTCGGGCAGCGTGTGTGCCGGACAGGTGCTCGACAAAGCTGCCTTTCTAGCGGGCCCCGCTGGCTCGCGCACTGCTCGATTCGCGCCGGATGAAAACTCGGCGCCCCGAACCACGGCCGAGACCAAAGCGACCGCGAGGGCGCCGCGGACCAGCGGAGACATAGCCGGAGAATAAAACGCCCGGAGGGCATTTCAATTCCCGGAAAGCGCAGCCGGTTGCGGGTGCCGGCTGCTGCACGCTAAGAGTCTTCGCACCTCCGCCAGTGCTCATCCCAAGCCCCAAGCTCAGCGCGGCCGACGCGGCGATTCTAGAAACTTTTGTCGTGCCGCGATACCTGTCGCTGTACGGCGACGTTGTCCTTGAGATGTTGCTGGCCAGCGACTCGGCCAGAGTCTTGCACGTGGGCTGCCGCACTGGCTATCCGGATCGAAAGATCTATGAACTCGTGGACGGAGCCGTGATCGTCGGTATCGACCCTTCGTTGCCCGCGCTGGAGCTCGCTCGTAACAAGGCGGCGGTTCTCGGGGAGGTCCCCATCGAATATCAGGTCGCCGACGAGCTTCCCGGCTCGCTGGAAGCGGGGTCGTTTTCTCACGCGCTGTCCTTGCATCCCATAACATCCGACGAAGAACGGCTGAACCTGATGCAGGCGATGAATCACCTCGTCTATTCCGGTGGACAGGTGCTCTTGGCGTTGCCGCTGCGGGGCTCCTTTCAAGAAGTCGCCGATCTATTGCGCGAATACGCGCTAAAGCACGACGATGGAGAGTTTTCGAAAACCATCGAAGCGGCCATGGCAACCCGTCCCACCATCGAGACTTTGCATGAGCAGCTAGAAGACGCAGGCTTGGATGACATCGACGTGGAAATCCGGCAGACCGAGCTTCCTTTCGACAGCGGGCGCGCTTTCATGGAGGACCCGGTGAGCCGCTTGCTCATCCTGCCGGAGCTTCGGAGCTGGCTTGGCGTTGGCGACCTCACCGATCCCATGGCGTACGTGCGCGACGCCATCGACAAATATTGGTCGGAGGGAAAACTCGGCCTGAGCCTCAATGTGGGTTGTGCCAGTGGGCGCAGGCCGTGAAGCCGGTGACCCGTCAATACCGGTAACGCCACAGCAGATCCAATTTGGTACCGACGTCGCCCGCTTCGGTGCGCACCGACCAATTCGGCTTGAAACGCCAGTCGATGGTGCCGCTGAATGCATTTTGCTGACCGACCACATCGCTTTGAGCTCGCTTGTAGCTGCCCTCGAACCAAACCTCCTCGCTGAGACGAATCGCAGCCGTGTAGGTTGAATAAGCAGAGTGCACGGCGGTCTGCTCGCTGGCGGTACGGAATTCGATGCCGCTCAACGGAGTATCCGACAGAAGATCGGTGAGCCAGCCCGTTCCAATGCCGATGCCGACGGTCTGGGGCGTGGACTCCGCTTCGGCTGAAGAGCCTCCCAAGAGCAGAGCCTGCAGCACGGCTGGGTCGGCAATCGGCGGATCGCTCCGCAGGTTGAGCGTTGCTTCCCGAAATGTTCCGCGAACGTCCACCAACACCAGGGTGCCGTCCGGAGCGCGCCAGCTGGCGGTTACGTTCAAGTTTGGGTTTGAAGGATCCGGATTGTCGAAACGAATGATACCGCTTTCGATGACGAATGCTTTGCCCAGTAGCTCCACCCGCCCGCCGGGGCGAAGCTCGATGACACCCCCGACCGTGATCTGGTCGGCAAATCGGATCTGAGGCTCACCTCTCAGCGGAATCTCCAGACCCGCGCGCGTCACCTTGACGCTCCGCCCCAGCTTGAAGGTGACCAGCCACGGCAAGGCGTCTTCGCTCCGGCGTCCTCTGGTGGGTTGTGCAATGGGCTGCGTAATTTCTACTTCGGGGTTGTTGTCGAGTCGGATCACGTTTCGGCGCATGGCGCGAGGTAACTTCGCTTCCAGCTCCGGAATGTCCACGGTGACTTGCATCTCGTCCGGCTGACGGACCAGAGCAACGTTGGCGCGACCGGTTGCGGTGGCGCGCGATACCCCCTCGATCAAAATGGGCACCGGGCGATTCAGCAAGATTGTCGCGGCACCTCGCTGTAGCCGAAGGTCTTTGATCCAAAGGCGCGCACTGCCTCGGAGGTTAGGAACTTCGGAGCGCGTGCGGGCGCTGAGATTTGCCACGACGATCTCGGTCTCACCTTTGGAATCACGAGCTTGGGCTTCGAACTCGACGTCGTTGAGTTGCATTCCAAGCGGTGCAATCTGAAGCGTGCCACGGCGGAGCTGTGCGGTCCCCCCAATCGAAGCGCTCCAACGCGTCTGTTTCAAGCCGCCCGGCCCCTTCGGCTCGGAAAATGCGCGAGCGCTCGCGTGCAGCTGCGCGTCCACGTCGCCGCTCAGCTCGGAGAGCACATCGGTCAAAAGCGGAGCCAAAATGGCCGCATCGAATCGGTGTGCGGAAATATCCACCTCCACCGGCTGCGTCTGGTCCAACTGCGGCAGGGCGCCCTCCCACGTCAACCCGGCGTTGCCGCGTGCCCTGAGGGTCCCCTTGAC
>DASXTY010000499.1:0-7402 GCA_036505155.1 Polyangiaceae bacterium
AGCGGGGATACCTGTACCGATCAGGGGAAGCCCAAAGAGTGCACCACGAATACGGACTGCTGTCAGGGCTACGTCTGTGGCATGGACCCAGACTTAAGCCAGGTCCGGCATTATTGTCTCAAGGAATAGGATCGACGAGTCTTGAGCCTTCCCATCGCCGTCATCGGCAGCGTGAACCTGGATCTGGTGATGAAGGTCTCGCGGCTACCGAGTCCCGGCGAAACCGTCACCGGCGCCGAGCTCACGCGAGCCTTCGGTGGCAAAGGGGCCAATCAAGCAGTGGCGGCCGCTCGGGCCGGGAGCCATTCGGTCGCCTTCATTGGTTGTGTGGGCGAAGATGGTGAGGGCACTCGGGCCATCGACGCGCTCAGCGCGGATGGAATCGATGTCAGCGCCACTTTTCGCACACCGGAAGCGGCCACCGGGCACGCCATGATTTTCGTGGACGGCGTTGGGCAGAACGCGATTGCGGTTGCGCCAGGCGCCAACCATCGGCTCGAGCCCGCGCACATCGATCGCGCGGCGGACCGCATTCGAGCTTCGGCGTTGGTTCTGATTCAGTGCGAAATCGCGAAAGACACCCTGCTTTACGCGCTTCTTTTAGCAAAGCGAATGAACATACCCGTGCTTTGGAATTTCGCTCCGGCGCGCGAGCTCGACCGCTCAGCGCTAAGACAGGCCAGCGCGCTCGTGGTCAATGAGAGCGAAGCAGCCGCTCTTTGCGGCGCGCCGCTTCGCACTCCGGCAGAAATCCAGCAAGCCGCAGTCACCTTGCAGGCCGCCGGACCCGAAGCGGTCATCATCACCCTTGGCGCTCAGGGAGCCCACGCGCGCTGGGGCGAAACGGAATTCAGGGTCCCCGGATTTCGGGTCGAGGCCGTGGACGCAACCGGAGCCGGCGACGTTTTCTGCGGCGCGCTCGCGGTAGCCATGGTCGAGCAAAAATCACCGGTCGAGGCTGTGTGTTTTGCATCGGCAGCCGCGGCGATTTCGGTGACCCGGTTGGGAGCCCAGCCGTCTGCGCCCCGGCGAGCCGACATCGACGCCTTTCTTGCCGGCGTTTAGAGAGCCGTCCCCTCTCCACCCTCAGACGTCACCCGAAATGCGCTCCGCCGCGGGTGGCCGTAAGAGAGACGCGACCATGGAGATAGCGAGGATGGCGGCGACCACTCCGAGAGACACCAGACTCGAGATGTGAACCAATCCCGATCCGGCCATCTTGGCCCCCACGAAAATCAAGATCACGCTCAGCCCGATGTTGAGATAATGGAAGCGGTCCATCATGCCCGCCAGCATGAAATAAAGGGCGCGCAGGCCCAAAATGGCGAACACGTTGGAGGAGTAAACGATGAACACGTGGTTCGAGATGGCCAATACCGCGGGCACCGAGTCGACGGCGAATACCAAGTCCGTGAGCTCCACCACCACCAGAACCACGAGCAGCGCAGTCGCCTTGCGCACGCCATCGACTCTGGTGAAGAACTTCGTACCATCGTAATAGCTGGTCGTGCGCAGGTACCGCTTCGGTAAGCGCACGCTCAGACTGGCTTCCGGGTCGACGGCTTCGTTCTTGTGCATTGCCAGCCGCGCTCCGGTCACCACCAGAAACGCACCGAACAAATAAGCTGTCCACTGAAACCTCGTCAGTAAGACGGTGCCCACCCCCACGAAGATGCCGCGCATCACCACCGCCCCGCCTACACCCCAGCGCAGCACTCGCCGTTGCTGCGCTGGTCCCGCGCGAAAGTGCCGAAAAACCACCAAAAAAACGAAGAGGTTATCTACCGAAAGCGACTCCTCCACCAAATACGCGGTGATGTAATCGAGGGCGTGAACCATACCCATGCGCACGTACATGTACCCGCCAAAGGCCAACCCGATCCCCATCCAATAAAGGCTGCGCACGGTCGCTTCGCGAAATGAGATCTCGGCCTTGCCCCTGCCGAAAACCAACGCGTCCACCAGCCACGTCAGGATAACGGCGCAGGCGAATACGGTCCAATCCAGCACTGCGCCGCTAAGAGACATTGGCCGCTCGTAACACGCCGCGCCTTAGCCGACTAGTCTCGCGCGCCTCAACTTCGTACTGAAGGAGAATCGAACGCGACCAGTACCAGGTCACGCTCTCCGAGCAGCTCGGGACCCAGTTGCAACGCTACCGCTCGGCGCTGAGGGACCTTCTCTGCCCAGCTCCGCTCCAGAAACACCAGTCGTTTTTTGGGCTCGAAATCCGTTCCGACCGGCTCGAGCCGGGCGCCTCGGGCCACCAAGTCGTCCATCACCTCCGGGGGCACCGCGTACGCCTCTGAAGCCTCGGCGAGCACTCGTCGGAATCGAAACCAGATTCCCTTTGCGAGGCGGCGCTGCCGATACTCCCAGGCGCGAATCACCGCGCTGGAACGCACGCACCGTGCGCGCCGTTCGAGTTCTTTCATCACAACGCCTCCTTTTCGCATGCTTCGAATCGACGGAGCAGTGCTGCGACGCGCCCGCGTTCGGGACGGGGATCCGGCATCCCAAGCGACGGACCCATGAGCGACAGGATGGTCAGATTGGAACGCACAACGTAGCGGAGCTCTGGGCGTAGCTTCGCGTACGCGACCAGCAGCTCTTCGAAGCCCGAGTCTGTCATGTTGGGCAAGAGCGCCAGCGCGACCAGCAAATCGCGGTTCCCCTTTTCCCCGCTCCGGTCAGTAACCAGCTTTTCTAGAACTAAGCCCGCAGGCCTGGGCAATGGGATCTTGAGACCCTCAACCTCCAGCGGCTCCCCCGGAAAAATCAGCGATAATGCACCGAAGACCAGCAAAGGTAGCTCCGGATCTTGAAGCACGCGCGCATCCGCGGCGTCGTTAAGGTCCGGGTCCACTCCGATGAAGTTGACTTCGAGCAGATCCCGGTCATCGGGAACCCAAACCGAGGGTTCATCTCGGGATGGTTGCAAGCCCCGTACTTTGCGAAGCGCGGTCTTTATTGGGCTATGACAACTGACGGGTATCGCAAAGTCGACGTCTTGGGAGACGACGAGCGTTGCGGCGGCCCCTGGCTCGAGCAGATTCGGTACCTGAGAACCGACCACCAGGACTCCCGGCTCCTCGAGCACGGGCTCCATGGCGCGGAGCGTATCGAGCAGCCGTCGCCGGAAGCTCACTCTGCCACCGTACCGCGGCTCATCCATGGCGACAAGCGCTGCCGGAGCCTCTCGCGAGGCTAGTGCTGCGCGCCTCTAGAAGCGTACCAGGTCGGCAATCCGCACCGGCAAACCGGTGGCAAAAGATTGGTTTGCCGCAATGCCGGTCAAGATGGAAAAGGCGCCGTCCACGTGATTCGCAGCGCGGCCCAGTGGATCGCGTTCGACCGCGACCAGCAGGTCCCGAAGCAGCCGCTCGTCGCCGCCGCCGTGGCCGCCGCTTGACTTGGCCGGCTCTACGCGGCGCGGTTTGCCGAAGAGCGGGTAAATCACGATTTCGGTGCGGTCCACGGAGTCGATGACCGCGTGCTGGACCAGTCGCGGATCGACGGGCACAGCGCGCTCCACAAACGGGTTTTCCACCACCAGATACTCCAGCCGCCCTTGGTTTCCGTTGAATGCGACTCGGTAGCCTTCCCAGGGTGAATAAGCCGTCAAATGATAAGTCAAAGTTGTTTTTGAGGCGTACCGAACCAGTACCGCCATATCGTCTTCGATGGAGATGCCGTCCCCCAGCACATTTTGGTCGCGCTGGTATCCGTCGTGCGGTTCGGCTTCCAAATAGAGCGCCCGGAGCGTTTCGTCGTCCGCGAGGTCGAGAGCAAATGGGTCGCTCTTTGCGGCTTCGGAACCGGTGTAGCGAAAATAGGGGGTTACCACTCCTCGAGCCTCGGCATTTTCCCGGCCGTAGTAGCGGAGCGCGCCCAATCCAAAGACCAGCTCGGGGCGGCTCCCCAGCCACCAGTTTACCAGGTCGAAGTGGTGGGTGGCTTTGTGAACCATGAGCCCCCCGGAGTTGCGCTTGTCGCGATGCCAGCGACGGAAGTAATCGGCGCCGTGACTGGTATCCAGCAGCCATTCGAAATGCACCGAGATCACTTCCCCGATCACTCCGGAAGCGAGGAGCTCTTTAACCTGAGAGTTTCGTGGCGAGTAGCGGTAGTTGAAGGTAACCCGAAGCTTTCGGCCGGTTCGGGCAATGGTGTCCAAGATGGCCTGGCACTTTTCCGCGTCGATGGTCATCGGTTTTTCGGTGATGGCGTCGCGGCCGGCTTCCAAGGTCTGGATGATGTAGCGATGATGGGTGCGATCGACGCTGCAGACGATGACCACCTGCACGCGTTGCTCTTCCAACATTTGCTGAAAGCCTTGAGGCGGATAGGTGGCGACCGGCTTCGCTCCCAAACTTTCTTGGTAATATCGGTTCATGAACGCCATGCGCGCGGGGTTCACGTCGCAGTAGGCGACGAGCTCGCCCTGGTCGCTAAACTGGTCGAGCAGCGCTTGGCTGTACATCATGGAGCGGCTGCCTGCGCCCACAATTGCGTAGCGAATGGGTGCGGTCATGTGCGGCCGGAGTGTAGTGCTGCGGAGACAGAAGGCTAGCCGGTTTGCAGAGCAACGGATCGCCTTGGTAGAGTGGTTGATAGATGCCCAAGGTCAGCGCTGGAATCCTGCTTTACCGAAAGCGGCCCGGCGGCTTGGAGGTGCTCTTGGCCCATTCCGGTGGCCCGCTCTGGGTAAACCGCGATCGGGGCGCGTGGAGCATCGTCAAAGGTGAAGTCCAACCCGACGAGGACCTAAAAACCACCGCTCTTCGGGAGTTTCGCGAAGAGACAGGCTTCGAGCTTCCCGCCGAGCTCGTGCCCCTGGCTCCGATCCGCCAGCGGGGCGGTAAGCTCGTGCACGCCTTCGCAGCCGAAGGAGAGATCGACACCGACCGAGTGGTGAGCGCCACCTTCAGCATGCAATGGCCCCCTGGTTCCGGAAAGGTTCAAGAGTTTCCCGAAATCGATCGCGCCCATTTTTTCCCGGTGGATGTCGCCAAGGAAAAAATCAACCAGGCGCAGCGCTCCTTCATCGAGGAGCTCGAGCGGCTGGTCGCCTCCGGCACTACTCCCAATCGATGAGCAAGCGGCGAACCCGAGCGCGCTGCGGGCTCAGCTGCTCGGAACAAAAGAGCTCTCCGCCGCTCAGCACGGGGGAAACCGACTGACCGGAAGGGCCCCGCAGTGAGAGCAAGTTTTGCACCGCCGGCGGCTTGCCCGGGTTCCACTGGAAAGCTTGAAGTACACTCCGTCCTCGCACTTCGGCGCTCACTGCTACATTGCACCGCTGTTCGCTGCACTCGAGCGCCACCCCACTCGGCGTCCCCTCGGCCACTTCCACCAGTGCAGGCGGCTCCACGAAACGCGCCTGGGCATCCAGCCGCCCGACGCGCACGCCGGAACGTTGCTCCGCCGGATCGGAAGGTTTCGCCTGCGCCTCTACCCAGGCCACGGCCACGCTCGAACCGAGCTTTTTAACCGCTGGCGAGTGCGAATGCGGACGAGTCTCCAGCAGCCGCACCGGCGCTCCGAGCGGCGCGCCATCGGAGCTCTGAACGAACTCGGCAAAGATGTCCGCCCACCCCGGCTCGACTCCCCCTTGGGTGTCTGCCCAAACCAGCAGGGTGCGCGGTCCGAGCGACAACATGCGAAGCCCGGTGGCCGCTCCCGGAGCTTTGGTGATGCGCTGTTCGGTTCCGACCCGCTGCAGCGACCGCGTTAGCTTTTGGACGTAGACTTCCGGATCTCCATCGCGCTCATCGATCCAACCCAGGAGCCAGCCGTTGACCGCCGGAGCCGCCGCCACGTCGCTCACGTTGCGGCCGCCGCGACTCACCAGGCGCTGACCCCGTCGTTTGCCGCGCGCGTCCACCAACGTGACGAATGCTTGCGCTTGCCCTTGATCCGGAGCCGACCAGCCGACCAAAAACTCGTCCGGGGGACTGTCGCTGGCGGAAACGGAAACGCCGCCCAAGGAATTCGCTCGGAGTGAAATGGTCTGTGGTTCGAAGAGCCCTGTGGGTTTTTTGCCAAGAGCTCGAACCATCAGCCGGGCGCGAGTCGGCTCGTATCGACCGTCGGGAGCGGGTGTCACCAGCCGTTGGTACGGCGTGGTCGGGTCGAAATACGTGACCCACGCGGCCAGCGTGCTGTCCGGGCCGGAAGCGGCGTCCACGGCGGCCAGAACTTCCGACTCGCCGAGCGCCTGTATTTCGCGCGCGCGCGGCAATGCCTTAGGGACGCCGGGCTCAACCGGCGCCTTGTAGCGCGTCGATCGTTTGACCAGTTCCACCGCGAAGACAGGGGCCGGATTCGTGCGTTGAGCTGCCAGCGCCATGCATCCGGATGCGACGCACGCGAGCCCCCAAGCCGAAGCTACCTTTTCGGCCGAAGGGTTCCGACGCAGCGGCTCGACGGCGACCGGTTCGAGCTTCGTGTCGAGCTGGACGAAAATGGGTTCAGGAGCTTGACTGTTTTTGCAGCTCTGGTTCACCAAACAAGCGGGTGCCACCGTCAGGGCGGAAATACCGTCGCCGCCGGCGGCGAGCTCAGGGACGGTGTCGTCGGGCGCGCTCAGAAGCAGGGCGCTTTCAACGCCCGAAGCGACACCGTCCGAGGTCACCCGAGTAACGTGAATCTTTCGCTGGTTGCCGTTTTGCTCTCCGAGATACTCCCAGGCCAGATAGCCGGGGCTGCGCTGGTCGAACGGCGTAACCAAGCGCACTAGAGTTTGCTCGCCCAGGGGGCGCGTGGCGCGCAATGGGCTGCGCGTCACTTTGCCGTCTGCCTCGGCGGTCGCCGTAAATATGTGGGCGTCCCCTTCGCGCACATCGGACCAAGCGATGAGCAATCGGCCGCCTTGGAAGATGAGATCCAGATCGGGATTCGCCGTGGCTTCGGCATTGACCACGCTGGCCTTGCCCCGGGCGCTACCTAGCGAGTCGAGCAGCAATAGCTCGACGCTGCCCGTGGTTGCCTTGCTCGAAGTGGCTCGCACCACGGCGAGCGCAGCGCCGCCGTCCGTTGCCGTCGCTTGCCACGCGCGGACGTCGCGCGCCAGAGCGCGCGGTTCTCGCGGTTCTCCAGGCGCCTGCCCGTCCGCGCCCAGGCGCACACAAAAAACGTCCGCACCGGGGCCATGTTGGTCTGCCCAAAATAACAAGTTACTGTCGCGCGTTTTCACGGCCTCCAGCCAAAACACGCGCGTCGCCGACTGCGTCAAACTGACCGGTCCCGCCACCCGCTCACCGCGGGAGCTCAGCAGCATCGCCTGGACTGCTCCTTTTTCAGCGCTGCGCGTGCTGCTCAAAACGATGAATCCCGGATAGAGCTCAGCTGGTTCCGTCGGCGACTTTTTCCCCGTGCCGCTCGCGACCCACGCCGGCTT
>DASXTY010000500.1:0-4852 GCA_036505155.1 Polyangiaceae bacterium
AAGTTTGGAGGAGCTTGCTCCGGGAACCCGTGGTGTCGGACGAGGAAGTCGACGAGGGTTACTGAGAGTGGTCCAAGAGGGCTCTGCTTCGACGCTATCAGAGAAATTCCGCGCTGAAGCTGAACTCGTCCGAGGTTTGGCATAGGATGGAGCATGGCTCGGACATACGAGGACGCCGTCGCTGCGCTCTATCAGTCGGCTCTGGACAAGTTCGTTGTCGAGCGGAAGCGTCTGTCTTTGGAGCTCAAGGCTGCCGGCGACAAGCTCGGTGCGGATCGGCTAAGCAAGCTCGCCCGGCCGGCGCTTTCCATATGGGTGGTAAACCAGCTCTTTTGGCGCGAGCGCGCGCTATTCGACCAGCTCCTGTCTACGGCAGAGCGCCTGCGCAAAGGCGACCTCAGCGCGACGAACGCGCATCGTACGTCGTTGGTAACGTTGCGCTCTCGGGCAGCGGCGATATTGAGCGATGCGGGGCACGCTTCCAGCGAAGCCACGCTGCGCCGTGTCACCACGACCCTGTCCGCGCTCGCGGCGGCCGGCGGTTTCGATCCGGATCCGCCCGGCGCACTTTCGGCGGATCGTGAGGCGCTCGGCTTCGAAGCGCCGGGTCTGTCCACCGCGGTGCCTCAAAGCGTGCTCAAGAGCGCTGCCGAAGTTTCCGAGCGCTCGAGGAGCCACGACGCAGCGCAAGCCGCCGCGGAGCAAGAGCTCACTCTGGAGCGGGCGGCGCAAAGAAAGCTGGAGCGCCAGCGCCTGCTGACTTCCTTGCGCGACGCCAAAGCCGAGGCGGAAGCCTGTGCGCGCGAAGTCGAGCGGCTGTGTAGCCAGCTCGCCGAGGCTCAAGACAGAGCGCAAAGAGCGCAGGCGACGGTGGTCGATCTTGAGATGAGACTCGGCCGAATCGTGGGGTGAAGCGCCGGGGCGGATCCCGGTCAAGACGCACCGTAGCGCAGCCTGTACTTACGAGGCGTCTCCCCGTAATCCTCGACGAACCGATGATGGAAATGGCTCGCATCGGTGAAACCCCAGCGTTCCGAAATCGCCTTGAGCGGAGCGCCGGTTTCTCGGAGCTCTTGGGCGGCGCTTGCCAGGCGGCAGCGGAGCGCGAATTTCGCGAAGGTGAGACCCATCAGCGACTGAAATCGACGTTCGAACGTCTTGCGACCGAGCCCGCACAAAAGAGCCGCCTTGGGGATCGAAATGGGCGCGGTGCTTTTCATGGCGAGCTCGACGGCACGCTGGATCCCGCCTGAGTCGAAAGCGTCCCGCTCCGTAGCGGCTCGGGCGGAGCCAGTTCGAGAAACAAACGGAAGCAATAATTCATAAGCAAGTAATCGAAGCCGGAGGCCTTCTTCAGGGCCATTGCGATCGACGGCGTCGGTGATCCGGCGGCCTAGCGCGATGAGCCGCTTGCGATCGCTCGGGCGGCTTTGCGGACGGTCTCGGGGTGGGACAGTGAAGGGAGAAAGCCAGTCGAGCTCCGCCGCCTCGGGAAATGCGCTGCGCGACAAGAGCTGCGGCAGCATGACCAGTACCACGCATTCGCAGGGAGCCTGTACCACCCGAAAACCGTGAGGCTCCCACATGCCGCAAAACCACACATCGCCGGGGCCGAGAGTTCGTCGCAGGCCGGGGTAAAAGCGGACCATTTTCCCGCTGAGCAAGACCCCGAGCTCTAGGCCGAAGTGCATGTCACGCCCCAGGGTCGCGGCTCGCCGATGCTGGCTGTGAATACCGTGGATCGGGTGATCCTCGTCGATGGGCAGATCGTACTTGGTTACCCGGCTCAAATCCCAAACCCGAGGACTTTCCCTCGGGGAGCGCGTTTTGGTCATGGGCCTGAGCCAATTATACAAAAAGGGGCGCGGCGGCGTACAAAGAAATAGGCGAGCGTGGAAAGAATCTGCGCCCTAAAATACAAAGGCGAGGACGAGAAACCTGCGCGGGAAAGAAACATGAAAGAACGCATGGTCCTGATTGGCGCCGGGAGCGCAATGTTCACGCGGGGGCTGGTTTTGGATCTCATCCGAAAGGGGGAGGAGACCGAGCTCGCGCTGGTCGATACCGATCCGGAGAGTCTCGAGATAGCCGAAAGGCTGGTGCACAAGATGATCCAGTCGCGCCGCGCTCCCATCACGCTCAGCGCGTCAACGGATCGGAGAAAGGTCTTGCCCGGGGCGAGTGTCATCATCTGCACCATTGGCGTGGGCGGCCGCCGCGCCTGGGAGCAAGATGTCTTCATTCCGCGAAAGTACGGAGTCTATCAGCCGGTCGGTGACAGCGTGATGCCCGGAGGGCTGTCGCGCGCGCTACGCATGATCCCGGCCATGGTTGCCATCGCCGAAGACGCCCGGGAGCTCGCTCCCGGCGCTCTGTTTTTCAACTACGGAAACCCGATGACCGCGGTGTGCCGCGCGGTGCGCAAGGCAACCGGAGCGCCGGTAGTGGGCCTTTGTCATGGTGTAAACTGGGTGGGGCATTATCTGGCCGGTGCGCTGGGAGTTTCGCCCCAGGATTTTTCCTACACGGCGGTGGGGCTGAATCATCTGACCTGGTTTACCGAATTCTCCATCCGCGGCGTCGATGCCACGACGGCGATGATGCGTGCCGCAGAAGAGCGCCGCCCAGCCCTGGACCCAGCCGAGCTCGGCCGGAGCTTTGCGGAGGCCGGCACCGAGCGGCGGGAAGGCGATAAGAAAAGCGAGGACAGTCCGCTTTCCTGGGAACTCTTCCGCCTGTTCGGAGCGTTTCCCTCCGCGCTCGATCGGCATGTGTCCGAGTTTTTTCCCCAGCTCTGCCGTAAGGGCGCCTACTACCAAAAGACGCTCGGGGTGAACGCCTTTAGCTTCGAGCAAACCATCGCCTATGGGGACAAGATCTTCGACGAGATGAAGGATCGTGCGTTATCGTCCGAGCCGCTGGGAGACGATTATTTCGAGGAGATGGGCGGCGAGCACGAGCAGGTGATCGCCATCATCGAGAGCATCCGTCGTGATCGGGGAAACATTTATTCTGCGAATCTCCCAAACCAGGGCCAGGTCCCGAACCTGCCCGAGGACGTCATCCTGGAGAGCCCGGCGCGGGCAGCCCGGGGCGGCTTACACCCCTTGCCGCTGAAGCCACTCTCCGACGGCGTTTTGGGAACTGTGATCCAGAAGCTCGCGTGCGTGGAGACCATCGTGGAGGCAGCGCTGGAGGGCAGTCGGCGGAAGTTCGTGCAGGCGCTGGTACTGGATGGCGCACTGAGTAGTCCCGAAGAAGCGGAGCGACTGGCGGATGAGCTGCTCCGCGCGCAGGCCCAATATCTTCCACAGTTTTCAGGAGACGCCTCGGTGAATGCCTGAGCCTCTCGACGTTCTTTGCGTGTCCGACATGTGCGTCGACTTGATTCTGCAAGGAAACGTGCGCCCGCGCTTTGGACAAGTGGAGCAGCTCGTGGACGCCTATCACCTCGAGCCCGGCGGGTCTGCAAACATCTTCGCTGCGCAATACGCAAAGCTCAGCGGGCGATCGGGTTTGATTGGCGCGGTGGGAAAAGATGTCTTGGGTCGCTTCCTTAGCGAGCGGCTTTCGGCCATGGGGATCGATATGTCCGGAGTCCGAGAACGGAGCGATCTCAGCACTGGTCTCGGGGTGGTGCTGGTAGAAGGATCGGATCGCGCGATGCTCACGGTGCCGGGCACGATTGATGCGGTGTCGCGCGCTGAGCTCGACGGGGCCAGCGCTTGCCGGCACTGGCACATTGCGAGTTTTTTCCTTTTGGCCCGGCTTCGCGCCCATTGGCCAGAGTGGCTCAGCGCACTTCGCGCGCGCGGCGTCACCACCTCGCTCGACACGAATTGGGATCCTGAGGAGCGCTGGGAGGGAGTGCGCGAGCTCCTCCCGTTGGTGGATGTCTTTCTACCCAACGAGCAAGAAGCCCGGGCCATTTCCGGGCAGGCCGATGTGGCGCTAGCGGGGCAAAACCTGACGGCGCAGGGCCCGCTGGTGGTCATCAAGCGCGGCCACCAAGGAGCTTTGGCTTTTCAGGGGAGCTCCCAATGGGAGGTGCCGTCAAACCCCATCGACTCGGGCGCGATCGCAGACACGATTGGAGCCGGCGACTGTTTCGACGCGGGGTTCTTGCGCGCCTGGCACGCCGGCTGGAAAATCCCGGATTGTCTGAAGCTCGGTGTGCGCTGCGGAGAGTCGAGCCTTCGAGCGGCTGGCGGCTACGCCGCGCAGCTAGAGGAGGCGATCGCGTGACCACCGCGCTGCTGCGCGACATCCATCGCGAGCCGGTCGAGCTCGCAAAGTCTCTGGCTCATTCGATGGGAGCCGGTCGCGCTGCGTTGGAACGCGCAAGTGAGATAGTTCGAGATGCCAGCACGGTGTACGTGACCGGGATTGGATCCAGCTGGCACGCGAGCATGGCCGTTCAGTCGCTGTTTCACCGAGACGGTCGGCCGGTGGTGGTGGTCGATGCCTCCGAGCTTTTGCATTTCACGAAGCTCGGCCCCAAAGCTTGTGTGATTGCGCTTTCGCGAAGCGGTAAGAGCGTGGAAATCGTGGGGCTTTTGGAGTTTGCAGCGCGTTCGCGCGCACCGGTGATCGCGGTAACCAATACCCCTGAGAGCCCGCTCGCACAGCGTGCCGCCGTGGTACTCCAGACGAAGGCGGCTTTCGACCACAACATCTCCATCACCATGTACACGGCGCTCGCGCTCACCGGAGGTCTTTTGGCGGAATCCTGCTCCGGGAATCTCACCGACGAGCTCGCTTCTTCCGTCGAAGCGCTGCTCAAGCAAGCGGCGCAGAACATCCCGGAGTGGGCGTCAGCGCTCGAACACAGCGGATGGTTTGACGCATCCGC
>DASXTY010000501.1:0-3889 GCA_036505155.1 Polyangiaceae bacterium
TGAGCGCCTGGATACTGGTCAGTAGACTGGTCTCGCGATTGAGGTGCGCCCAGCGTGTCTGCACCATTCCCACGGAAGGATCGCGAAAGTGACCCACCACCTGTCGGAGGAATTCGGGTTGCGGGATGAAGTCTGCATCGAAGATGGCCACGAGCTCGCCGGTCGCACGCTGGAGCCCGTAATCCAGTGCTCCCGCCTTGTACCCGGCGCGGTCTGTGCGGCGCACGTATTGGGCGTTCACACCTCGCGCTTGCAGCTTCCGGACCGCCGCTTGAGCCAAGATTCGTGTTTCATCGGAGGAGTCATCCAGAACTTGGATTTCAAGCCGGTTCAGCGGGTAATCCAGGCGGCCGGTGGCCTCGATCAATCTTTCGACCACGGTGGCTTCGTTGTAGAGCGGCAGCTGCACGGTAACCTGCGGCAGCTCTGACTCCGCGAACTCGCGGAGTCGCCCGCTCGCGCGCTCCAGACGGTGCCGGTGTCGCGCGCACAAAAGGACCAGATGGGCCCGATGTACCCCATAGGCACACAAGGCCAGCAGCACCGCGAAATAGAGCGCGACCAGCGCGGTTTCCATCGATTCGAGAGCCAGCTATCACCCGGCCGGCGCCGCGGTTGTCACGAAAACGTAATTCTTTGCACAACCTTGTAGCTCGCCTGTTTCGACTGTAATGCTCGCCCTCGGGCGACCCCACCCCCATGCCCACCGAGCTTTTCGCAGCCGGCTCCCCCGACGTTCTCTACATCGTAGACCTCTCGAGCTACGTGCTGCGGGCCTACCACGCGATCAGCGAGCTCCACAGCCCGACCGGGGAGCCGACCCAGGCGGTGTACGGCACGGTGAACATGCTGGAGCTCCTGGTTCGAGAGCGTCAGCCGGCTCTGATGGCCATCGCCATGGACTCGGGGCGCGTCACATTTCGGAACCAAATCTTTCCTGAGTACAAAGCCAATCGCCCGCCAGCCCCCCAGGATCTGAAGCAGCAAATGGCCCGCTGTCAAGAAATCGTCGAGGCGTTTGCCGTTCCAATATTCAAGTTACAGGGAGTGGAAGCCGACGACCTCATCGCATCCGCGGTGCGCAAAGCTGGTGAGCAAAGAATTCGCGTCGTGATCGTAGCGGCCGACAAAGACATGATGCAGCTCTTGAGCCGCGACGTCATCATGTGGGACACCATGCGAAATCGGGTGATCGGGCCCACGGAGGTGGAGGAGCGTTTCGGTGTAAAGTTGAATCAATTGCGCGATCTGTTTGCCCTGATGGGAGACTCCTCGGACAACATCCCGGGTGTGCCTTCCATCGGACCCAAAACGGCGCGCGATTTGCTGGTGGAGTTCGGAACCCTGGAAGGCGTCTATGCGAGCCTGGACCGCGTTAGCAAGAAGGCGTTGCGAGAGCGACTGTCGGAGCACCGCGAACAAGCTTTCTTGAGCCAGCGCTTGGTGACGCTCAAGGATGACTGCCCGATCCAATTCGATCGCGAAGCGCTCCGTTACGGCGGGCGCGATATCCAGACCCTGCGCAGAATTTATGCCGAGCTGGACTTTCGTCGCCCGCTCGAGGCACTGGAAGCCGACGCGAGCTCGGCGCGCCCACTTCCTTCACCGGCAGAGCAGACGGCTGCCACCGTCAGCTATCGGAGCATTTTGGATGCCGGTAGCCTGGAACAACTGGTCTCGGCGGCGCGTGCTTCCGGTAAGATCGCGCTGGATACGCAAAGGTGCTCCTTGCATCGCGGCGCGCCGCTGGCCGGCATTGCCCTATCCGTTGCGCCCGGCACTGCGTATTATCTGCCGCTGAGACATCGATACATCGGCAGTCCGGAGCAGGTGTCAGAAACCGAGGCATCCCGTATCTTGGGCCCTCTTTTCGCAGACGCGCGAATCCAGAAGGCTGCCCACGACTTGAAGCGCGCCTTTGTCGATCTGCACAGTGCGGGGTTATCCCTGGAAGGCTTTGCATTCGACACTCAGCTCGCCAGCTACTTGATCGATCCGGAGGCGCGTAACGACGCCACCGACATTGCGCAGCGCGAGCTCGACTTGAAGCTGATGACGGGAGATGAGCTCACGGCGCAGGGGCGAGGGCGCCATTTGGACTTCGACAGCGTGGCCATTGAAGAGGCGACCCGGTTTGCGGGCGCCAGAGCGGACTTTGCGCTCCGACTTTGGCCCAGGTTGGAGCAGCGGGTGTCCGAAGCCGGTCTGATGGAGCTTTTGAACACGCTGGAGCTCCCTCTGGCGCGCATGCTGTCGGACTTGGAGCTCACCGGGGTTCGAGTGGACACCGGGCGACTCGAGGAAATCGGCCGCCAGTGTGAGCAGGACCTCAAGCGCTTGGAAGAGCAAGCCCATCGAATAGCCGGTCGTCCCTTCAACGTGAACTCTCCGCGTCAGCTGGAGGCTCTGCTCTTCGACGAGCTCAAGCTGAAACCACTCAAGCGAACCAAGACCGCGCGTTCGACCGACGCTGCCACGCTCGAGTCGCTAGCCGACCAACATGACCTACCGCGAGTGATTCTGGAGATCCGCCAAAATGCCAAGCTCAAGAGCACCTACGTGGATACTCTTCCGGGGCTCATCGATGCGCGGACCGGGCGCGTGCACACCACCTGGGAGCAGACGGTCGCGGCCACCGGGCGGCTATCTTCCAGCGACCCGAATCTGCAAAACATTCCGGTTCGCTCCGAGCTCGGCCGCTCCATCCGAGCTGCGTTCGTGGCAGCGCCGGGCCACCAGCTGGTGAGTGGGGATTACTCACAGATTGAGCTCCGGATTCTGGCTCACCTTTCCAAAGATCCGGTGCTTGGCGAAGCGTTCCAGCGCGGGCAAGACGTGCACACGCGCACTGCAATGGAGATTTTCGACGTCGACGAGGCACACGTCACGCGGGAACTGCGAACCCGTGCCAAGGCGGTAAATTTCGGGGTGATCTACGGACAGGGCGATAGCGGGCTCGCCAAAGCGCTCGGCATCTCGCGAAATGATGCCGGCCAGTTCATCGCCGCTTATTTTCGACGTTATCAAGGAGTGCGACAATTCATGTCGGAAACCCTGGATCGCGCCCGCGCGGGTGAAGCGGTGCGCAGTTTGCTCGGCCGGCGCCGGCTGCTGCCCGACATCCGAAGCGCCAACCGAGCCAAACGATTCGCCGCCGAGCGGATCGCAATGAACATGCCCATCCAAGGCACCGCGGCAGACCTGCTCAAGCTCAGCATGCTCGCGCTCAAAGAACCCGTGACGCCCGGCGCGCGCATGATCCTCACCGTCCACGACGAGCTGATCTTCGAAGTCCCCGATGCCGAAGTCGAGTCCGCAAAGGAGAAAATCCGTGCGGCCATGGGGCACGCCTACCCGCTCAGCGTCCCCTTGGTAGCGGAGGTCGGCGCGGGACCCAATTGGAATCTGGCGCACAGCTAGTGTGCTGAGTCCGTAGATCGCATCAAAAATCGCCAGCACACTAGCAAAATTCGCGGAGCGAATTTTCTCTGGGGGTGAATCGGCCGAAGGCCGAGAGGGGCGCGAGGCGCCCCTACAAAACAAGGATAGTGGCCTACCGCTGCGAAGCAGCGGGCCGCGAAGCGGCAGTCCGGCAATTCTGGAAGGAATTGCGGACTCAGGACACTAGTGCCAGGAGCGGTGGCGGTGGCGGATGCTGGGGCTGCCGTGGAGCGCTCCAGCGGATGCTGGGGCTGCGGCTGCTGCCGGCGGCAGAAGCTGAGAGCTTTGTCGTCGGGGGATGTGCCTGCCGGGTCGCGCCAGTCGCACAACTCACGGAAGCGCGCCAGATAGCCCTCGCCATCTTTACGGAGGCGCCCGTCCTCCCGAACAGCCTGCCTGCAAATCTCCCGCTCGGCTGCATCAAAAGCCCAGTTTCCTGGCGTATCCC
>DASXTY010000502.1:0-4283 GCA_036505155.1 Polyangiaceae bacterium
TACCGCGAGACCGAGCTACACACGCGGCGCGCTCTACCCAAGGCGGCCTTTGCGCGCCTTGCACTGCACGCCGCGTTGATGCCCAGGCACGTGCTAGCGCGCCGACGCTGGGAGTCACTGATCCCGCACCAGGACATCGGCTATGTGCTTACCCTGGGCGTGGCCAGCGCCATCGTCCCCTCGGCGCGGACTCGGCGCGGTAGCGAACTCTTGGCCGAGTTAGAGGTGTGGTTCGTGAGCCAGGGTTGTTCTGCGAGCTTCGTCGATACCGAGTTATCGAATCAACGTGGCCACGCTTTCTACCTGCGCACTGGCTATCGCGAGCTCTCCCGGGACCACGGCCAGGTCCTGCTGCGAAAACCCCTGTAGAGCATGACCTGCAAACTGGCCGAGCGAGCTCTGCTCTGCTCAGCGAGACATGAGGCCGGCGAATAGTGCTCGATACTGCTCGATGATCCGCGGCCAGGAGTAGTTCTTTTCGGTATAGGCGCGACCGCGCTCCCCGCGTTTCCGCCGCTCGGTGGCATCCGCAACCAAGTCGCGGAGAGCGGCCTCGAAGGCGGCTGCATTTTCCGGAGGCACGAGCGTGCCATTCTCACCGTCCGCGACCGCGTCCGGGATACCTTCCAAGCGCGATGCGACGACAGGTAAGCCGCTGGCCGAAGCCTCGATCGCCACGATCCCGAAGCCCTCGACGTTGCCCGGCACTGCGATGTTGGGCATCACGAATACGTCACTCGTACCGAGGATATCCAGTAGCCGTGCATCGCTCACGCTGCCCGAGAGCCAAACTCGATCGGCCGTGCCGGTTTCGGCCGCGGCTCGCAGTATTTCGTCGTGTTCCGGGCCGACGCCCACCACGACATAAAGCACCTTCGGCAACTTCGGCAGCACGTTTCGTACGAACCAGGCCGCGCCCTTTCGACGCACCAGTCGGCCCACAGTGAGCAAAACCACGCGCCCGGCGCGCTTTTGCTCGAGCTCCGCGTCTCGATTCGCCGTACGTGAGACGCCAAAATAGCGTTCGGGGACACCAATCGATATCGCGCACACCCGCTCGAACCCGCGCGCTTCCGCGATTCGTTGGGTAGAAGCGCTGTTTGCGATGATCACGTCCGCTCGCAAGAACAGCTTGAGGTACAGCTGGTACAGCCGTGGCGCGAAGGTCATGTCGAGCCCGTGCACCGACACGGCGACCCGCTTGCCAAAGAGCCTCGGCAAAAAGCCGGCTGCGCTGAGCATCGCGTCACCCAGGTGAATGACGTCGTAGCAATGAGCCGTGAGGGCCACCCGCCAGAAGGCGTAGGGCAGAAACCAAATCAAGTGCTTCTGCGAGCGCCGCAGTGTGATCGTCGTCTTGGGTTCCGGAAAGCCCGTGAGCAGGCTGTAGCTCAGGCTTTCCATACCGCCGATGCGTGGCGGATATTTGCGAGTCACGAACAGAACGCGCATGGCCAAGATGCTCGTCGAAACGCGAGCGGCCTAGACTTTTTCGAACAGAAAAAACTCGGCCAGTGAGCTTTGCGTGATGTCGCCGGAGTAGCTGTCTGGCTGCTTCTCGTTGCGGATGAGCTTCCACCCCGGCAGTGCACGAGCGACGAAATCGGTAAAGCGACGGTGCCGAACGTGGGCGAGCCCTGCGTCATCCGGGGCATCGCGGTTGGTCGAGTAGATCGCGACAAAGCGAGTGGCGGCGCCAAAAACAGAACGCAAATGCGCCTCGAACACCTGGTCTTCGACCAAATGGTAGATGACGTCGAGTGACATCGTGAGCTCTGCGGATTCTCCCGCATATTCGTTGAGCAACCCGAAGCTCTTGCTCGAATCTGCAGCAAAGCGCGCCCGGCAGCGTTCGATTGCAACTGGGCTTACGTCGAAACCGCGGTATTGGGGGTACTCAGCCAGGCCCAACTGGTTGCCATCGCCGCAGCCAAACTCCATCACGCTAGCAACGTGATGCTCATTCACGAACGCGTTGAGGATGCGCGCTTTGAACTTTGCTAGCTCACTATACGAGCCTGGTCCCGAGTTTCCCCCTTGCTCGTACCGTTTTACCCAGTAGTCTCGCGAGCCTGGGAACCTTCCCGAGAGCAACCGATAGGCCGTGCCCAGGGCGCCAGTGAGCCGAGGTGAGCGACGGACCAGACGTTTGAACGGTTGGAGGACCATGGGTTGGGCGCTCGATAGCATAGTCGTGGTTCGCCACGTAGCTTGCCGTTGACGATTTGCGCACCCCGTGGGAGCTTCGGTCGCCTCGATAGCGCTGTATTCCGTTTCTCCATGACAATTTTGACGTTGGCTAAAGCCGCGAGCAGCGCGGTTGGGCGTTGGGGGCGCGCGAGCAGTGCTGCGCTGCCGCGCCCGGTCGCCCCGGTCTTGATCGCTGCTGCCTGGTTCACCGCCGTGTTTGCGGGCATCCTCTGGGTTTGGGGCCTGAACTCGCGGGTGCTGATCTCGCCGGACGAGGCGTTGAATCGGTTTGCCGCGGGGGTGATCAGCAAGCAGGGCAATGCGTTCCTCGCGCTGCCCTTTCCCGATCCGGAGGATCTGGCGCACCCGCGTCACTGGGTCTCGGTTGGGGATCACGCGATCCCGTCGTACGCGCCGGTCGCAATCTTCTTTTACGGGCTGTTGCTACGCCTGCGCATGCTCGGCTTGCTGTTGGTCCCGGCGCTGCCCGCCAGCGCCGCGGCTGCCTTTGCCCTCGGCACGGCAAAGCTGCTGCCCGACGACCGAAACTGGCTTTCGGTCCTGGCGCCGATCTTGGGCTTTCCGTCTCTCTATTGGCTGATGCGCCCGTGGATGAATCTTTCCGCGCTGCTCATCTGCGTGTGCTGGTCGTTCTTCTTTTGGGCGACGTGGCGGAAGAGTGGCAAATCGCGGGACCTGACTATTGCCATCTTCGGCGTGGGCGCGGCCGCGGCGGTGCGACCCGACTACGCGGCGTATTTGCTGGTGGTCACCTTGCTCTTCGGCGTGGCCGCGAGCCCCACGCAATGGAAGCGCATTGTCGTCTTGGTCTTCGCGGCGGGGGCGAGCGCGGTCGCGCTCAACCTATTCCTCAATTGGTTGGTCACGGGACACCCCACGGTGGCTGCCTACCAGATCGTCGCCGCGCGCGACGAAGGCACGACCGGTTCGGGCGGCCCGCTTGGCCTGCTTCGGCAACTGCTGGTGCCGATGGGCGTACCGAAGCCGGAGATGGCGCTACGCTTCCTGCGCAAATATTGGGTTCAGATGGGGCCCGTGGCGGGGCTAACCTTGGCCCAACTCGCGCTGGTGCCCGTCTTGCTCGCGCGCCCACGCTTGGTGCGCGTGCTGTACGCGCTGGGTCTTTTGGTCATGCTGTGCTTCGTGCTCTCGCACATGGATGAGGGGCTGAACGGCGCGCAGGAGCGGCTGAGCATGGTCCATCACAGCATGCCGCGTTATTGGTCGCCGGTTTATTTGCTCGCGGCGCTGCCGCCGATTTTGTTTCTCGGCTACTGCAAGCGGCGCGATCTGTTCGTGGGCGGCGCGGTGCTCGCGTGTGTGCTGGCTGTCGCCAATGGCTGGGACCTCTACCGACGGGAGGGCTCGTCATTGTTGATGCTCAACGACTTCGCACAGCGCTGGGCGCAGCTGGCTCCGTCCCTTGCCGACAAGATTCCGAGCGATGCGATCGTCTATAGCGGCACCTACGATAAAGTGCTGTGGCCCTATTGGCGTCTCGGAACCATGGCAGAGCCCGAAGTCACGGCCCGCTCGATGCGTCGCGCCATCGACGCCAACCTCAGAGTGTTTTTGGTCGAACCCTGGTTCCCCCGCTACAAATTGAGCGCACTCAATCGTGCTCTCAAGGACAAGCTCTTGACCATCGTCTTGATCGATCGCCGGGGTATCTACCGCATCGCCCGCGCGCGACAATCAACTCCGGGCCAGGTCCGAACGGACAGCCCTTGAAAACGCCTGGATCCGATGTCTCGTCTTCGTAGCGCGATCAAGCCTATCGCCTCTACTCTGATCCTGGTGTGCGTGGGGCTCTTTTTCTGGAGAGCGTTCAGCCACAATTGGGCGGCGATTCGCGCGCACCACTTCCAGTTCAACTACCCGCTATTGGCGCTTTCGTTTGCGGCAATCGCAGCCAGCTACATTCCGGCGACCTATGGCTGGCACGTCGCTGTCAACTCATTGTCTGCCGTCAACAAGGTGACCTTCGCCCAAAGCTTTGCCACCGTGAACACCAGCGGCCTCACCCGGTACGTACCTGGAAAGGTCTGGAATCTCGCCCTGCAAATGTTTTG